>JAAYBT010000098.1 GCA_012730015.1 Clostridiaceae bacterium | reverse complement strand
CAATATCCGAAATTGTTATACCATCAACAGAAGTCATATTATCAATGGGCAAGGTCCGCAGTGTCTTTGCGGCCTTCGGGCTTATTCCTGTTTTACCTTCCTTTGAACTTTCATCAGTCGCATGGTTGTCATAAATGGTGTTTTCTACACATACATAATCATTCCCAATATATATTATTTCCTTGCGAAGCCCGGTTTCAAGCCTGTCTGTCATGTTCAAAAATGCATTTGGGAGCAATTTGCTTTCAGCACTTTTCACCCTTGCAGCAAGCAAATTGTCCTCCATGCCTTCAGCACCCATTATTTTCTCTACTCTGACCTTCCAAAAGCCATCCATTCTCGGAAGATAAATATCACTTGTATACAGCACAGGTTTTAGTAGGCAGTCAACGGCTGATATCCAGTAGGTGCCGTACGTGTAGTCCCCCAGACCGTCATATGTGTCCACGGGTATTCGCACTCCCAGCAGTATCCCGGATTGCAAGGTCTTATCGACCAGACCGTTCCTGTCCTCTGCCGTGTACTGGACCGTCCCCTCAGAAATATTCTGAACGTCATGAGTCTCATCCGATACCCTTTTCATACAATAGTATCGCTCGTCGATTTGCGCTGCGACCTTTCCATCGGAGTCAGCAATAAATTCAATGATAAAATTATCAGCGGAGTAAACCATTACTACGAAGGCCTCGTTATTCTCAAAACTAAATTCCTCAGGAGTCTCGGTGTTTTTGTGCAAAAAGTACTCTCCCACATTGACCCTTTTGATTTTGTAGCTGACATTGCTGTAATAATTATCTGCATATGTAAACTCATCCACGCCAAAGCTGATTGTCCTTCCGATCGGCTCGTTGCCAGTCTGCGTGGACTCCTCGTCATTACTAGACTTCAGGCAGTCCTCAATAACCCACTTGCCGGTCATAGACATGGTCAAATTGGTTGGCTGGTCAATTCGATCATCATTGTCAATAGTCGATGTCGAGCACCCGGAAAGAATCATTAAGCTTATTGCAATCGAAATCATTATGTAGACTGCTCTTCTCATCATGTCACCTCGCCATCACTAACCGCAGGAATTCGGATCACTACCTTTGTACCCTTGCCTTCAGTGCTATATAAGGAAAAGCTGCCATTCATCAGCCTGATAATTTCATCGCAAATGGATAAACCGATGCCATTGCCTAATTTACTCTTCTTTCCTTTGAAGAACTTTTCCTTGATGTAGGGCATCTCATCTGCCGGTATCCCACAGCCTGTATCAACAATAGAAAAAATCACCTCTCCCCCGCTTGTGGTCACATTAAAGAAAACCTTGCCATTCGCGGGTGTGAATCGGAAGGCATTATCCAAAACATTGATAATAACCTGCTTCAATCTGTTTCCGTCTGTTACTATATCAGGCAGCTCACCCTCCACCTCAACACTGAAATGCAGGCCCTCCCTTGCTGCCCTGGGAGCAAGCTGTCTACCCACTGTGTCAACAAATTCTTCAAGCTGCACCAACTCCTTTCTGATGCTGAGCTTGTCAGAAACAAGTCTGGAAAAATCAAGTAGCTCTTCTACCATTGCTGTAAGTCGATCGCATTCCTTCTCAATGATGTCAAGGCCGGTTTCAAAAAGCTCCCTGTCATCCTGTCCATCGTTCTGTGTATCTTGCACATCGTTTTGCGCGTCTACACAGCTGTCATCCTGTATATGATTAAGCGCATCACTGTTTCCCATATCAGCCTGCATGCTGCCTTGTTCATCCTTTTCATAACCGGCAGCACACTGCCTGTTTTCCTGTCCTACCTCCATCAGGGTAATAGCCCAGCCCTTAATTGATGTCAACGGTGTTCGAAGCTCATGAGAAATGGAAGAAATAAAATCATTCTTCAGCTTATCCCTTTTTTCAATCTCATCGGCCATATAATTAAGAGTATCAGATAGCCTGCCAATTTCATCATTGTATACCTTTTTGCTTCGAACTTGAAAATCCCCCGATGCCATCCTGGCAGCTACGTTTGTAACCTTTTTCAGTGGATTGATGATCGTATTTGAAAGAAAGAAGCTTAGAATAACAGATGCAACCGTAACGACAAAGCCGATAATAATAAATAGCCTGCTTACGGCCTTCACATCTTCATTGACCACCCTGAGTGAGCTAATGAAACGCAGCACTCCGGCTGTTTCCTCATTAGAGTGCAGTGTTCTTGAAACTGCCATAATCCCATTTTTATCGTAGGTCACCTTACCGGTCCATGTGCCCTTCCCTTTTTCCAGTGCTTCCTCCACATCGGGCAGGCGCTCGTCTTCTTTTGGCATGTAGCCGATAGAATCCATTAGAACTCTTCCGTCTGTGTCGATAATTTGCACCTGGGCATTTGTTTGTTTCCAGAAGGTATCCACGTTATTGAGGACATTATCCTGCAAAGAGGCGTCAGAAAAATACCGTGAGTATAGCTCACAGGAAACCTTCAGCTGGTTGTGCAGGTTTGCCTCCAGATTGTTGTAATAATTATTGCGTACAATGTTAATTATTATGGCTTCCAAGAATAATACGGTTAGTATTATGATTAATATAAAGCCAAAGGCTATTTTTTTCCTGATACTCAGTACCATTCCAATGCTCTCCCGGCTTCAGCATTCAATCCTTGTCGCACCACCTGTAACCAAATCCCCACACTGTCTCTATATATTGGGGTTTAGACGGGTTATCCTCAATTTTTTCCCTTATTCTTCTTATATAGACATCCAGTGTCTTCAGGTCACCAAAATAGTTTTTCCCCCACACCGAGTTGAAAATTTCATTTCTACTTAAGGCTCTTCCCACATTGGACATAAACATCTTCAGAACCGCAAACTCAGTAGGCGTAAGCTCAATCTCAACATCATCCTTGAAAAACCTCTGAGACTTCAGATCCATCACTAGGTTTTTAAATACAAGCGGAGTATCATCAGGCATCTTGATTGCTTCGGACCTTCGCAGTACCGTACGAATCCTTGCTGTCAGCTCCCTTGGGTTGAAAGGCTTTACCATATAGTCGTCAGCGCCGATTTCCAGTCCGGTTATTTTGTCAATATCCTGGCCTCTTGCGGTCAACATAATAATAATCAACTCCGGCATCTCCTCCCGAAGCCTTGCACAAACTTGAAAGCCGTCTATCCCCGGCAGCATAACATCCAGCACCAATACCTCAGGCTTGTATGCCCTTGCCATCTCCAATCCTCTTTCGCCGGTCTCCACTTCAAGCACATCAAAGCCGCTGCGCTCAAGGTTGATTGCAATGAATTTTCTGATAGACGCTTCATCCTCTACTACAAGTACTTTAATCCTGCCCTCGCTCATCTTCATCCCCATCGCTTTTCTATGTGTAAGTTATTGTTCAATCTATTAAGCAAAAGCATTATGACAACAACAATACTATTCTACATTATTTTCGTTGCAGCTTCCACATAAGCCGAATTTTTACCAGCCCTAAATGGAAATATATTGTTTCTTTGAAAAACAAGACGCATATCACATGTTGGCAATCAGGACCTTCTCCTTTGAAATGCAGCCGGTTTGTTGGCTGATTTCGTTGGCACACCTGTAAATATAACATATCAGGCTGCTGCTAACACGCTTGGATACAAGAGATTCAAACACCTTGACAAAAACCTCCTGTGTGAGCTGGGAGGCTTCAAATTCGTTCCCGCATTTGCTGAACATAAAACTATATATCCTGCTTTGATGGGGCTTAATAAGCTCCTCATAAGCGGCTACATTTCCGTTACGGGCAGATTTTATGAGCTCTCTTTCGTAATCATTCATTTTATTCCAGCCTCCACATATATCATTATATATTACTGGGAAATAAGAAAATTAATAAGAGGTTAAAATTTGAATTTATTACATTACTATGATGCATGTGCGCTAAGTATCCAACAATTTGAGTAAATGGGCGGTTGTTACTACAAGCCCAGCAACAGGCTTCATAACCGCAACAGGCTGATAATATCCACCCAAGAAGATACCAGGTCGCTTGAGTGGAACCTTTTCGCCGATTTTGGGCGATAAAATCGGCATCACCCTTAACCACTGTTTTAATTTGTGCTATAATCTAAGCTAATCGAAAAACCAATTCAGTCAGGAGGAATAGTATGTCTGATACAATCAGGGAAATAGCGGATCGCATACATGAAATCAGGGAAATATCAGATATTAGCGCTGATACGCTGGCTCAGAAGCTAAACATACCACTGGATACATACCTAAGGTATGAAAACGCACAAGAGGGCGTCCCTATAAGTACCTTATATGAAATAGCAGGTATACTGGGTGTGGAAATGACAGAGCTGCTTACCGGCTCCTCGCCGCGGCTACACAATTATTCATATACAAAAGCCGGTGAAGCCCCATACATTGAACGTTTCGCGGGATACCGTTTTCAGAGTCCCGCATACAATTTTGCCAACAAGAAAATTGAGCCATTGCTGGTGATGATAGACCCTGAAGAGAATAAGAAAATGGCATTAGTGACACATTCGGGCCAAGAGTTCAACTATGTATTGGAAGGCCGCATAAAGATTATTCTTGGAGAAACCGAGATTATTATGTCACCGGGCGATTCCATCTATTTTGACCCAAGCATTCCCCACGGCCAGGCTGCCGTTGATGACCAGCCGGGAAAGTTTCTGACTGTTATTCTGCATGATAAAGGAGACCCGATAAATGATTGAGAAATTTCTACCAAGAGTACACTTTGATTCCTACGAAGATTTTAAAGCCAATTACAAGGTTAATCTGCCTGAGAACTTCAATTTTGCCTATGATGTTGTAGATGCATGGGCTATCAAAGAGCCTTACAGGACGGCTATGGTATGGTGTAATGATGAAGCAGAGGAAAGGATCTTTAGCTTCGCCGACATGAAACGGCTCAGCGACAAAGCCGCCAACCTCTTTGTAAGCCATGACATCAAAAAGGGAGACGTGGTTATGCTGATGCTCAAAAGGCGTTGGCATTACTGGGTTTGCACGTTGGCTTTGGAAAAAATAGGCGCAATATCCATACCCGCCACAGTACAGCTTACTAAGAAGGACATTGTATATAGAAATAATGCTGCCTCAGTTAAAATGATCGTTTCTGTTTCTGATCATGAAATTGTTTCATACGTTGAGGAGGCTATGGATGAATCGCCTACTGTAGAGTGCAAGGCACTTGTGGGCTGCGTCCGGGATGGCTGGCTGGACTTTGACGACGAGCTGGAAAAGGCCTCTCCCGATTGGACAAGACCAATCGGTTCGGCTGCAGCAGGCGGTTACGACAATATGCTCATGTATTTTACATCCGGCACTACGGGAATGCCAAAAATCGTGCTGCACGACTTCTATCATCCTATCGGACATATTGTGACTGCCCACTACTGGCAGCGCCTAAAGGGTGACGAGCTTCACTTGACAGTTTCAGAATCGGGCTGGGCCAAATGCGGCTGGGGCAAAATATACGGCCAGTGGATATGCGGTGTAGCGCTCTTTGTATATGATATGGAGAAATTCGTGCCTGACAGGCTGCTGCATATGATAGAAAAATATAGGGTTACATCATTTTGCGCTCCACCGACCATTTACCGTTTTATGATTAAGGATGATCTGTCGAAGTATGATCTATCAAGTATAAAAATGGCCTGTACCGCCGGTGAGCCTCTGAATCCTGAGGTTTATAGCCAGTTCAAAAAAGCCACCGGCCTCAATATCATTGAAGGCTTTGGCCAGACAGAAACTACTGTGCTGTGTGCCAATTTCGAATGGATTACTCCAAAGCCCGGATCGATGGGAAAGCCTTCTCCCCTTTACGACATAGATATCGTCGATGAAAATGGTAAAACATGTCCTCCGGGTGTCGAAGGGAAAATTGTCATTAAGAACCTTGATAATGGCTTGCCTCCCGGACTCTTTAAGGGCTATTACAGAGATGAAGAAGCCACGTCAAGGGTGTGGAGTAATGGTACATACAACACGGGTGATATGGCCTGGCGTGATGAGGATGGATATTTCTGGTTCGTCGGCAGGTCCGATGATGTAATCAAGTGCTCAGGCTACAGGATTGGCCCCTTCGAAGTGGAAAGTGCCCTGATGGAGCATCCCTCTGTTTTAGAATGCGCCGTTACCGCAGTTCCTGACCCTGTAAGAGGTCAGGTGGTCAAGGCAACCATTATCCTTGCAAAGGGATGGAGTGGCAGCGATGCACTGGTCAAGGAGCTTCAAAATTACGTTAAGAAGGTCACTGCACCATATAAATACCCAAGGATTATCGAATTTGTGGATGAACTCCCCAAGACAATAAGCGGTAAGATAAAAAGAAAAGAAATCAGGGAAAGAGAGTAAGTAAAAATCGAGGGGGCAGTTGTCTTGATTACAAGAACCGTCCCCT
>JAAYBT010000097.1 GCA_012730015.1 Clostridiaceae bacterium | reverse complement strand
CTTCCGGCTTCCGGCTTCCGGCTTTCGACTTTCGACTTCCGCCTAGGCCTCAAGCTCACGGTACTTCTTCTCAGCAACCTTATACAGCAGTATCATAGTCAATAGCCCCAAAACTGCAGCTACAAAGCCTATACCAATAAACACGAGCCACATTGGCGACTCAAGCGAAATCATAATAAAAGCGGCTGCAGCTAATATGAACAGTACCAGCATTGACAAAAGCATGCCTATGCCTCCGTTCATATTTTGCTTCATCGCTTCCTGCTCGCTGTTCCACACAAGCTTAGGATGGAAGATATCCAGCGTCAAATTGATTGCATTCATAGGCACCGAGCCAAGAAGGCCTATCACAGAGGCTCCAAGCACCCACAATACAGGTAGCCTAAGAAATATTATCATAATTAATGCGGTAGTAATCACCCCAAGTAACGACACTATAATGCTGACCACCAGCTTTGCATTTGCCTGCTGTCTACCGGTAACGGGAATCATTTTTGTGATCCACAGTGTACTGCCCTCTCTTGACAAGGCTGTAGATGCTACCATGTTCATGCCCGCTGTAAACAGCATGAGTCCAAGTCCCCCCAACAATACATAGGGCAATAATTCCGGCTTATTTATTTCATTAAATAGCTGGGCAAATTCAGGCTCACTACCCTGCATAACAAGCACATAAACAAAGATTAAGGGTCCGATAATTGTTCCGACAAAGCCATTCAACAAGTAAAGAGGAGTTCTAACCAATATCCTCCAATCCCGCCTCATCATTGCTATCACAGGATCTGATGCCTTACCAAAGCTTTTTTGCTTCTGCGAATCTGTCAGAGTCCTTCTCTTTCTGCTCACCTCACGCCCAGCCAGGAGTGATTTATAGAAAACGCGGTTTGACAGCATCATCAGCAATGTAAGAAACAGCGCACAGGTAAGTAGGAAAAGCAGTAAATATCCTATTCCAGCCAGTCCGCCATCTGTAAGCCCCTCTGTAGCCCATCTAACAGGTGGAAACCTCTCTCCGACCATATCAGCCAGGCCTCTTTGACCTATAAAGAAGCTCTCCATTTTCTCCGGATTATTAGGCATCTTTTGCATATAGGTGCTAAGCCCTAATGAAATAGCAACCCCAATTATCCCAGCCGCAATCGTGAGAAAATCCTTATATTTTCTAAGATTAACTAAGCGCATTAGCAGCATCACAAGTAATGAGGCTATAGTCAAGGGTATAATGGGGACAGTCAGCATTAGTATCAGGCTTCTTATCCAGTATAAAATCCCCTGTCCTGTTCCGGCACCATAAATAATGATGGGCGGAAGCATAATTGGCACTGATGTGAGGTACTCATTTATTATAACAACGATAAACTTACCGGCAATAACCTCATAGGGCTTCAGAGGCAGCGGCACAAAGGATTCCAAGTCATTAGAAAAGTAGAATGTTCCCATCACATAAAATATTCCAAAAAATAGAATAATCGATAGGGAAAACATAATGGACAAAGTCAATACCATATCCGGCTGGCCTATGGCCAGGCCTGCAGTGAAAAGTGACAGCATCATTGCAGTGTAGATAACCAGCAGTGGTGCAAATGACAGGACCATAACCGCAGCGATTAGTATTGGCTCCCATCGTTTTTTCTTTTCTCTGGTGAATCGATATTTTAGGGCGGAAATTCCATAATTTACATTCAGCTGCATTTTAACAAAAGCCGCAAAAGGTTTCATTTTTCAGTCAACTCCAAGAAAATATTTTCAAGTGATTCCTTAATGTCTCCTTGCCTGAGCTCATCCATAGTCCCTATAGCAATTAGCTTCCCCTTGTGTATGATACCCACCCTGTCGCAAAGCCTCTCAGCTACGTCCAGGACATGTGTCGAGAAGAAGACCGTATTCCCCTTATCACAGTGCTCTCTCATCTGGTTCTTTAATAGGTGCGATGATTTGGGATCCAGCCCAACCATTGGCTCATCCAGTATCCACACCTCAGGATTGTGAATTAATGCTCCCGTCAATGCAATCTTCTGCTTCATGCCATGGGAGTAGCTTTTTATTAAATCAGGAGCCGCATCCTCCAGCTCAAACATTCTTAGATAATTCTCAATCCTTTCACGCCGAACATCAGCTGCTACTCCATAAATATCGGCCATGAAGTTGAGGTACTCCGTTCCTGTCAGCCGGTCATACAATAGTGGACTATCGGGAACATAGCCTATCATCCTTTTTGCTTCAATGGATTGCTTCATGATATCAATGCCATTAATCAGAATATTGCCATTGTCAGGATTTAGCAGTCCTACAATCATTTTTATTGTTGTTGTCTTGCCTGCCCCATTAGGGCCAATAAAGCCGAAAATCTCACCCTTTTTTACTTCCAGGCTCAGGTTATCGACTGCTTTAATAGCTCCATTATTGTAGCTCTTCGTTATGTTCCTTATGTCAATCATGTTTTCCCTCCCGTTAACAAAAATTCTCATTCAAGCACAAGGTAAGCAGCTCCGTCTATTCTTGTGGTTTTCTCACTATCAATATTGATTGAGCTTACTTCATACTCATCTGTTATTACATTCGCAGCAAGCCCCATATATGAGCTAAGAACATCTCCAAAGCCTATGCTGTGCTCCACATTCTTCC
This sequence comes from Clostridiaceae bacterium, assembly GCA_012730015.1. Lineage (GTDB taxonomy): Bacteria > Bacillota > Clostridia > Acetivibrionales > DTU013 > JAAYBT01. Next base: position 20,882 of record JAAYBT010000097.1, on the reverse strand, counting down.
CCAGAATCTCAATAATACCGGGGATTTTCCCTATGTTTTTGATGGTTCCCTTCTGCTTGATTAACTGCTTCATAAAATTAAGCTGGTTCTTTTTCCTGCCTATATCGCCAATCTCAAAGTAGGTCCCATCCTCCCTTTTGCCCTGCCTAAATCTGACGAAGCCCTCCGCATTGAATCCATCAAGGCGCTGCATTCCCTTTTGTAAATCTATCACGAGCTCCTGAGTTGGATCTACATAATCCATCCTGTAGGGGACATTAATCTCGACGCCGCCCAAATGATCCACCAATTCTCTGAAGCCCCTTACGTTTATCATAATATAATCATGCAGCTCAAGGCTGAACTTTTCTTCAATAACCTCGGCCAGAAAGCTGATGGAGCCACTTTCAAATTTGCCTTTATGCCCTATCATAGTCCCTATTTTATGAGTTGAGTTAATCTTATGAATGCCCGGCGAATGAAGTATCCCCAGTTCCCCCATCTTCGAGAGTACATCTTCATTGTATTCAATATAAGTATCTCTGGGAATCATCACGAGCTTTAACACTTTATTGTTTTTATCTATGCTGACAATTCCTATAGTGTCATAAAGATTATCCACCTTGTCCTTTCCAAGGATGAGGATGTTCTTAGAACCTTCCTTTGCAATCTCCTGAGAATATGGCTTCCCTACAGTAAGGGTCTCTATGACCTGCTCAGGCTCAGGCTCAGAGTCATTCTCCTTTACCTTAACAGGCGCAGGCTTTACCATTACATCATAATCATCATTCTCATCATACTGCCGCTCAATTTGCTGTTCGCCCTCAGGAACCAGTAGCCCCGCGCCACTGGCGACTGTCAGAAGCGTAATTCCTAATATGATAAAAACACCGATCCATATAAGTATTCCTTTATTGTTGCTTATCCAAACTCTCACCTTAAAGCATCTCCCCGAATCCATTGTTTTTCTATGCAGAGCTTTCGTCTTATGTTGCCTCAGTAATTTCCCTGCCAAATAATTACGTATACCATTATATTATAAATATGTTTTCCTTACTATTCAATTTTTAATTGTTAAAAAAAAGTTGTGCCAATGATCTTGACCACCGACACAACTGTTAACACCTGTTATCCTACTTATCTGCCTTATTCTTCAGGATAGTTCTCTCTTTGAGCATAATGCGTATGAAGCAATTCGTGAGCCTTGTGGCTTCCCGGATGCTCAAAGAACTCCTCATATAGCTTCTTGACATAAGGATTGTCCTGAGATTTTCTGAGCGGCATGTCTTCATCCTCTTCGTAGATTGCCTTTGCTCTCTCTGACCTTAGGTCGAGCCAGCTCCTAACCTGTGAAGGCTGAATAGGCTGCCCGCCACCGTTTACGCAGCCACCGGGGCATGCCATTATTTCCACAAAGTGATATTGCTCATCACTGTTTTTAATCCTGTCCAGAAGCTTCCTTGCGTTTCCGGTTCCGTTTGCAACAGCCGCCTTAACTTTCATGCCGGCTATATCAAGAGTCGCTTCCTTAACTCCCTCAATACCTCTTACCGCTTCAAACTCAAGCTTCTCAAGAGGCTTGCCTTCCAAGAGCTCAACAAGATATCTCAGGGCTGCTTCCATTACACCGCCTGTTGCGCCAAAAATGACTGCAGCACCCGTTGCCTCACCCATCGGATCATCGAAATGTCTCTCCGGAAGATCTGTAAAGTCTATTCCTGCTTCTCTAATCATTCTTGCCAGCTCTCTGGTCGTAATGACAACATCAACATCCCTATAGCCTGTAGAAGCTAATTCCGGACGAACTGCTTCAAACTTCTTGGCTGTGCATGGCATAACAGAAACAACAAATATCTTTGCTGGATCAATGCCCGCCTTTTCAGCATAGTAGGACTTGAGCACTGCTCCAAACATCTCATGGGGAGACTTGCAGCTTGAAAGGTTGTCAAGGAATTCCGGATAATTATGCTCGCAGAACTTGATCCATCCAGGGCTGCATGAAGTAATTACAGGCAGCTTGCCGCCGTTTTTGATTCTACCGACCAGCTCAGTAACCTCTTCCATAATGGTAAGGTCCGCTGCTGTGTTTGTATCAAACACTTTCTTGAAGCCCAGGCGCCTAAGCGACGCTATCATGTTGCTCGTCACCCTTGACCCTATCGGCATGCCAAATTCTTCTCCCAGTGCTACCCTTACCGCCGGTGCAGTTTGAACAACTACATGCAAATCCGGATTGGCAAGAGCCTCCCATACCCTGTCAGTATCGTCCTTTTCCCTGAGCGCCCCAACGGGACAAACATTAATGCATTGTCCGCAATTTATGCAGGGTACATCTGCCAGGGACTTCTCGAAGGCTGAACCGACTATTGTCTTAAAGCCTCTATCATTGGTGTCAATAACTGCCACCTTCTGTACATTTTTACACATGTTCACGCAGCGTCTGCAAAGCACACACTTGTTGGGATCTCTTACAATAGAGGGTGAAAGCTGATCCAGCGGATGGATGTTGGTTTCCCCTTCAAAACGAACATCCTTTATATTCAGCTCTTCAGCAAGCTTTTGCAGCTCACAGTTTCTGCTTCTTACACAGGTGAGGCATTTCTTGTCGTGATTCGACAGGATAAGCTCCAGCGTAACCTTCCTCGACTCTCTGACTCTTGGGGTCTGAGTGAATATTTCCAGTCCCTCTGATACCGGATAAACACATGCTGCCTGCAGGCTTCTAGCTCCCTTAATCTCAACAACACACATCCTGCACGCGCCAATCTCGTTGATATCCTTTAAAAAGCAAAGCGTCGGTATATCAATATTTGCATATCTTGCAGCTTGAAGAACCGTGTAGTCCTTCGGAACTTGAATTTTCCGCGTATCTATCATAATATTGACCATTTCCATATGCGTACACTCCTCCTTTTGTGACATTTACCATTAAACATTCTTAAATATGGCTTTGAACGGGCATTTCTCCATGCAAACACCACATTTGATACATTTATCCTGATCAATAACATACGGAACCTTCTTCTCTCCGGTTATAGCACCAACAGGACAGTTCTTTGCACATATACCGCAGCTCTTACACAGGTCTGCCTGGATAACATATCTCATCATAGACTTGCAAACGCCTGCGGGGCATTTTTTATCCTTTACATGCGCAATATATTCATCCTTGAAATATCTCAAGGTGCTCAGAACGGGCTGCGGAGCCGATTGTCCAAGTCCGCATAGTGCAGAGGAAATGATGTTCTTTGACAGAATCTCGAGCTTTTCGATGTCTTCCATCTCGCCCTTGCCGCCTGTTATCCTCTCCAATATCTCCAGCATTCTCTTAGTACCAATACGACAAGGCGGGCATTTTCCGCATGATTCTTCAACTGTAAACTCCAGGAAGAACTTTGCGATATCAACCATACAGTTGTCCTCGTCCATGATAATAAGACCGCCTGAGCCCATCATTGAACCGATTTCCTTCAATGTTTCATAGTCTATCGGCGTATCTATAAGGCTTGCAGGAATACAGCCTCCGGAAGGTCCTCCGGTTTGAGCGGCCTTAAACTTCTTTCCATTCGGGATTCCGCCGCCAATATCATAAACAACTTCTCTCAGAGTGGTGCCAATGGGGACCTCAACAAGACCTGTGTTATTAATCTTGCCGCCTACGGCAAACACCTTCGTGCCCTTGCTTTTTTCGCTTCCTATAGTTGTAAACCAATCTGCTCCCTTTGTGAGGATAATTGGAATATTTGCATAGGTTTCAACGTTATTGAGTAATGTAGGCTTCTGCCACAGTCCTCTTACTGCCGGGAAAGGCGGCTTGGGCTTTGGTTCGCCCCTCTTGCCCTCTATTGATGTGATTAGAGCCGTTTCTTCTCCGCATACAAAAGCACCGGCGCCAAGTCTCAATTCCAGGCTGAAGCTAAAGTCTGTACCAAGTATATTTTTGCCTAAAAGTCCATAATCCTTTGCCTGCTCGATGGCTATATTAAGCCTCTTGACGGCAATCGGATACTCTGCTCTCACATAAATATAGCCCTGATTGGCTCCAATGGCATAACCGGCAATAATCATCGCTTCGATTAAACTGTGGGGGTCGCCCTCAAGAACGCTTCTGTCCATGAATGCGCCCGGATCGCCTTCGTCTGCATTACAGGCAATAATTTTATCATCGCCCTCAGCTTTGGCAGTCAATTCCCATTTCAAACCGGTTGGGAACCCTGCTCCGCCTCTGCCTCTGAGACCTGATTTCTTAATCTCGGCTATTACATCCTCAGGCTTCATTTCAGTCAATGCCATCTGGAGTGCCTTGTAGCCGTCATAGGCAATATACTCATCAATGTTTTCAGGATTGATAGTACCGCAGTTCCTCAGCGCAATCCTGACCTGGTTCTTGAAAAAGCCCACATTCTCCAAGGATTTGGAAGTATCCTCGGCTTCGGTATCACCGGCCATCAATCTTCTAACCAGTCTGCCCTTAACCAGATGCTCTTCAACAATTTCCTTCACATCTTCTACTCGAACCATTGTATACATAGCGCCTTCGGGATAAACAACAACAATCGGCCCTTGTGCACAAAGCCCAAAGCAGCCGGTTGTAACGATCTTAACTTCCTTGCTTATATTATTCTTTTCCAGCTGATCAGCGAACTCCTGCTGAATCTTTGGAGAGTGCGATGATGTACACCCCGTTCCCCCGCAAATCAGCACATGTGCCCTGAAATAATCCATTTTGCTCCCTCCTGCAATATCAAAGTATTTATTGGAAAACTATGCCTTGTTCTCTTCTTCCTCTACAGCTCCTATTGTAAGGTCCTTACACACTCTCCCGTTAACTATGTGCTCGGCTACAACCCTTGCAGCTTTTTCAGGTGTCATCTTTACATAGGTGGCTTTGGTTCCATCCGCATTGAACACTTCCACAATGGGTTCAAGTCTGCACACGCCGATACAACCGGTCATCGAAACAGTAACATCTCTAAGGTTTCTTTTGCCAACTTCTTCAACAAAGGTATTCATAACAGGTCTGGCACCAGCTGCTATACCACAGGTGGCCATACCGACAACAACACGGGTACCTTCCTTGTTTGTCCTCATATTTATCTGGTCCAGTGTTTTCTTTCTTATTGCTTCAAGCTCAGCTATTGATTTCACTTAAGACACCTCCGAATATTTCTTTTAATCCTTCACTTATATATTCACGAAGCCACACAATCACTTCAAATTCCGATAAAGGGACATCTCCAAGGACTTGCTTGACTTCTCTTGAATTGAAAACAAACTGCCTATCTCCATTTTCGAGCTGTAAGTGGATTTCCACTGTAGGATAGCCCGCTGCCATATCGGCAATGACCCCCGGTAAATCTCCAATAGGAGGTCTGTCGATACTATTGATCTCATATCTGGCTCTTACCACAGTCCCAACATCCTTTTGAGAGCTTATGGCGAAATCTCCGCCCGACTGCTCTGCCGATGCCTTGAACAAAGGTATCCCTAGTCCAACCCTTCTGGTGGTTCTGCCGGTAGTAAAGGGATCCGTCACCTTTGCCAGCACCTTGCTGTCCATACCGCAACCATCATCCTCAATAACTATCCTCAGCATTGACTTTCCTGATTCTACTGTTATTACGACCTTGATCACTCTTGCTTGTGCTGCTGTAGAGTTTTGCATAATATCAAGGATGTGCAGCGATATTTCTCTCAAGTCCCTTATCCCCCAAACAAACTGAAAAATAGAGAATCTTACAGATCTTTATACTTATCCAGGATCTTGTCAATGTCATCCGGACTAAGCTTGCCATACACGTCATCATTGATCATAATAACGGGTGCAAGACCGCATGCGCCAATGCAACGGCATGCCTCCAGAGAAAACCTTCCGTCTTCCGAACAATCCCCCACTGATATGCCCAATTTTTCCTTGAGTTTGTCCAGTATCAGGTTTGAGCCTTTAACATAGCAGGCCGTACCCATGCATGTACTTACCTTATACTTGCCCTTCGGCTTGAGTGAAAACTGAGTATAGAATGTTACGACACCATAAATTTCAGAAAGTGGAATATTCATTTTCTCCGATATCTTTTTCTGAACGCTCATGGGCAAATATCCATATACATCCTGGGCTTCATGCAGTACAGGTATCAATGCTCCATTAATATTCTTATACTTTTCGATGATTTCCTGCAATTTGCGTTCTTTTTCATCAACGCATGCACAGCAGTTACTGCTCATTTCAAGATCCCCCCAGATATTTATTTTCTCTATTGTTAAGTATTTAACAAAACTACTGGTATTATATCAAAAATATAAATATAAAACAATATGCAAAATCAATAATTTATCCGCAATTATGTATACATTATACAAGTATGTTTATCAGTTCACAGGCAGTTAAACCAGCGCTCGGCTTATCTTTATCCGGCTCTCTTATCCTGCTCGCTTCATCCACATGTCTGAGTGCTTCTCCAATCCCGGCCATGTCATCTGCCTGGCCGGATTCCTCACCGATCAAGCCAAAGCCATCTGTCGAACCGTCTGCCTCTCTTGCTGCCCGGCCCTCTATCTCTATCATGCTCTCTCTTTCCAGAATGTCCCCCAAATAATGTGCATCTGATGACCTTATCAATTTGTAGCCGTCCAGCTCAGGATGTGCCGCCCTATAGGCGTATCTATCGCAGTTTTTTGATATTTCAAGATACTTTATTTTTAGTTCCTCGGGAATCAAACCCAGATTTGAAATCATACTATAGGAAGACCTGTCCACATGGGCCGGAATCACAGCTCCTCCAAGGCTTGTGACCAATGAAAAGACCTCGTCTGCAGTAAGGCTTGTAGCAGTTACAAGCAAACGCTTCTCCTCACCAATGATCTGATCATTTTCATCCATAATGTACTGACTGCCGAATATATCCTTCCTATTTTGAATTGCAGGAAGAGCTTCATATACAATCTCATGAAGCTTTAATGCACTTTTCAAGTCGGGCAGAAGGCTGATGAGGTGGATTTCCTCACAGGATTCTACTTCCATCCCAGGAATAAATACGAGCCCCTGATTCCGGGCACATATGCTGACGGCCTCCAGATTGGCTCCTGAGTTGTGGTCTGTAAGAGCGATTGCATCCAGGCCTTTCATAACAGCCATATTTACGATGTTATTCGGCGTCATATCCTCGTGGGCACATGGGGAAAGCGCGGAATGAATGTGTAAATCCACAGCGTATTTCATGCCAACTCCTGTATGGGCATTTTGCGATGCATCAGTTTTTAAGCACCTTCGCACAATATATTGCGAGTATATATGAAGATATGTCACTATATATTGAGCAGCCAATTTATACTAAGGTTGCACCGCAAAAGCCGGTATAGCAAGCTTTATTCTTGTTTATCTTATATACCACAATCGTGAGCAATTGAGCAGATCTCATAAGCGGTTAGCTCCGAGCTAATAATAATTGTGTTCTCGTCAATGGCTCTATTGATCGTGGCTTCATCTACCTTAATGCCTTCCGGTATGATAATGCAGGAAAGCTCTGAAATAGACGCCACAGCAACAATATTCAAATGGGTATGTACCGTCACCCAAGCCGAGGACTTTGGCGCATGAGACATAACCCAGCTGAGCAAATCTCCGCAGTAAATTCCTTTTATCTCAGTATTATCCCTGGGTTCACCTGTTAATACTTTAGCCCCAAGCTTTGCTGCAAATTCTGCTGCTAACATCCACATACCCCTCCATTATTTTGGTGTTCTTTATTTACTTTTGTCCTCATGCTCCTCGTTCACAGCATAAGAGGGCATATTCCCCAAGCCTTGCATCTGTATCGACAAATCACGCAGCTTTTCGCGAAGCTTAAATATACAGTCTGTTTCCTGTGCCATGCCTCTTACAATGTCCTCTGCCAGTGCACGGCAGTTCGGTGCACCGCATGCACCGCAGTCAAGGCCGGGTAATCCATCGTTTATCTTCTCAAGATCCTCAAGCTTCTTCATCGCCTTCCCAAAGTCATCGTCCAACTTCATGACAGGTGTATACTCAATTTCCTCTGTCCAATCAATATTATCATTGTAAGTATCCTGAAGCAGATCGCTTTTATCCATCGCTTTTGCGTCATCGACGTGCTTTTTTATCCTGGTCTTAGCCACATAAACATTTTCCACATTCAAGGGGCCACCCAGACATCCGCCTGTGCAGGATAGGGCCTCAATAAAATCAACGCCCATTATTTTCTCGCTCTCCACCGCTTCAAGTATGGTAATGACATTGTGAATGCCGTCGACAGCAAGAAATTTGTCTGTGCCAATTGCCAGCCCTTCACCACCAGAGTTAGCCCACCTTATGCCCTCATAACCTGCCTGAAGCAATTGCTCTTGCTCTTTGAGCCTATCCAGACAGGCAAGCATTTTTAGATAAATGTCCTTTATCGATATGACCCCGTCCACAGAAGACTTTTTACTCTCATAAGGCGCTTTCACGCTTGTGGCCTTCGCTGCACAAGGCGTAATAAAGAAAACCCCAATGTCAGAGAGATTAATCTGCTTTTCTGATGCAGCCTTCTTCTTTGCAATTTTCGCTGCGACCTCCATAGGAGATTCCAGCTTAACAAGATGATCTATAAGGTTGGGGAAGCGTACTTGAATAAGCCTCACAACTGCGGGGCAGGCTGATGAAATTAAAGGCTTTTTAATGCTTTTATCTGCCAGGAGCTTTTTGGTTGCTTCCGTTACAAACTCAGCACCTCTTGCCACCTCGTATACATCATCAAAGCCAATCTTCTTTAATGCATTAAGCAGCATGTTTCTAGTGTATTCTGGCGCAAATTGGCTGTATAGTGTTGGAGCAGGTATGGCAATTTTGTGCTTGAAATCAAAAATGCATGATAAATCATCGGTTATGGCCTTCTTGGCATGGTAAGGGCAGATCCGTATGCATTCTCCGCAGTCAATACATCTCTCATTGATAATCCGAGCCTTTTCCTGCCTTACTCTGATTGCCTCTGTAGGGCACCCTTTAATACAATTTGTACAACCCCTGCATTTGCTCTCATCCAGCGTAACAGAATGAAAATATTTCGCCATTAATATACCTCCCAGCTGATGTCAAAGGCGCTTGTTAAACTCAACGGTAATTGTTACCTTAGTTCCTTCTCCAATCTGTGTATCTATATCAAGCTTGTCCGTATATCTTTTGATATTGGGCAGCCCCATTCCTGCTCCAAAGCCCATTTCTCTTACCTCGTCGGAAGCAGTCGACCAGCCCTCCTGCATTGCCAGTTCGATATTGGGAATGCCAGGGCCCTTGTCTGTGATGGTTACAATAATTCTATCGCTGCTAACCTCGACATCCGCAAAGCCGCCATTTCCATGAATAACAGCATTGATTTCAGCTTCATACATAGAAACTGCTGCTTTTTTTACTAGGGCAGGGTCTATCCCAAGCTGTACCAGCTTCTTCTTTACACTGCTTGAAGCTTCTCCGGCATAAGTAAGATCGTTTGCAGGTATCTCATAATGAAGTTTCATCAAACTTTCACTCACTACCAGACACCCTTTCCTGTCAAACCGGCATCATAGAGCTTACCACAGGCTATAAACATCGGGTTATCGGTTGACATCAGTGTGATACCTTTTTCTTCGGCCAGTTCAACTATATTCTCTCCCGGAACCTTTCCCCTCACAAATACAACAACCTTGATATCCATCATTTCGGCGGTCCTTACCACCTGTGGGCTGACAAGCCCTGTCAGAAGCAATACATTTTCCTTAACATATGCCATAACATCGCTCATGAGATCTGAACCGCAGGCCGAAACAATTTCCATATCCAGATCATTGCCCGATATCAGTGTTGCATCGAGGATTTCTACAACCTCTCTTAATTTCATAACCTAATCCTTTCAAAATAAATTCGCATATAATATCTGATATTTTATCATATTGTTAATGGATTAACAATATTTCGTTTACACCTTATACATTCGGTAAAGAAAAGACGTATCTGCCATTAATCCCAGCAAATACGCCCTATGTTACCATTTCTCAACTCTTATGTGCTACAGACATGCGCCTTACCTTAGTTTTACCTAATTAATCTATGACACCCTATGAGCATGTTCTCTATTTCTTGATTTATTGAGCTAAAACGGCATTTTTCACAACATCCTCCGGCACAGTAATGACGAAATCCCCATCGTAATTACTATATGCGATTCTAAAACTGAAGTCACCACTCATCTCACCTTCATTTTCTGTCTCGTCCCGTGTAAATTTAGTATCCAACTCTATGTAGTTTATTAGGTATGTCGTTCTGTTCAGAGATATCTCCGCTGAGAAATCAGTAAACTTCATACCATCAGTTATGCCCTTACTATATCCTGAATTCTGCTGTGCCATGGCTTCTTTAAACATATCATGTAAAAACACATCGCCCCTGAGGAGAATTTCATCATCATATTCACTATCAATTTGATTCAACCCTGTACACAAAATATCATTATTGTTTATAACATTATTATTACTCTGGCTTACGAACAGTTCCCTGTATTCTGCGTCAGTGTATGCCGTTTTATTCCATTTTTCGAGCAGTGGACTTAATGTGTATGATGTATTGTTGGCACAGTAAGTCTCTGTTGATATCAATGTCTGCCCAATATTCATATCAAAATTCGTATGTAACCTCTTATTTGGTATATCCAACGCCGTTGATGTATCAAACACTAAATTTACACTAGTATCACCTAATTTGATATTACCTGTCAAATCCATGTCCTGCTTTAGTTTTTTAACCTTTGCCATTTCCTCATTTGATTTGTCCAGTATCTGCTTTATGTTGTCAAATTTATCCGCATCACATATTAGAGCTGATCTTGTCCTTCCGTCCCATACAACCTTTTTACCCATTGTTTCGGCTACGAAGCGGAGCGGTATGTATGTTGAATTCCCGTAAAAAATAGGAGCAGAATTGAGCAGGACCGATTCGTCATTAACAAATGCTTCCTCCTGCCCTATCAACAAATAAATCTTGGTCTGGCCGTCCCAGACGGTGACGCTTTTTTCTTCGTGATTGTAAATAATATGCTCATCATCATTGGGTACACCGAGCTTAACAAGTAACTCTCTTAACGGCAGCAGTGTACTGTTGTTGACGGAAATCGGCACCTTTTCAAACTTCTCGAGCTTGCCATCCATAATAATCTTTATTTCCGGGACTTCAGTAGGCTTAGGTGCCTCAATTGCTTCTGCGGCAAAAGCACTGCCGGTCAGCAATAATGTCATCATGAGTATAGTTAATAATAGTTTTACTTTCATGTTTTACCTCCACCGAGTTAATTTTCATATATTGAACACTAAAATCTTTAGTTCTAATATTTCTATTATTTGTATCACTAATTTATGTATTACACTTGCTGCTTAATATCCTTTGTGCTGCTTCTATGTCTGCCAGTTTTACTACTCCTGTGCACTGACAAGCAGTTCATTGATTTGTTGAAGATCAGGCAAAGCAGGTATTGCTCCCCTCTTTCCCACGCAGAGCATAGCTGCGGCGTTAGCAAATCGCACATATTCTGTTAGCTGTTTTGGTATATGTATAAGTGGAGATTCCTTAATAATACAGTAAAGAAAGGCGCCCCAGAAAGCATCTCCTGCGCCTGTCGTATCAACCACTCGATCTGCCCGGAAGGCCGGTATCAAAACACGAGTACCCTCAACACCAAGCATGGCACCCTTCTCCCCCAGCGTAACCACCGCAATGGATATATCCCTTTTCAATAGAGCATCCAGCGCCTTTTCCGGCTCGGCGTATCCGGTCAAAAGCTCTGCCTCGTCCTGCGATATCTTGACAAAATCTACATAGGGCAGTAGTGAACGCATTTGTTTGCGAGCCTCTGCCTCACTGCTCCATAAAGAAGCACGATAATTTGGATCATAGGAAATATGCGCACCCGCCTTTTTCGCAGTCATAACCGCATGAAGAGTTGCCCCTCGAGCCGGCTCATCGGTCATCGACAGTGAACCCACATGAAACACTTTACAAGAGGTCAAAATTTCTGTCTTAAGATCTGAAGCCTTAATGAACATATCGGCGCCGGGCTTCCTCGCAAATGCAAATTCACGTTCACCGTTTATATCGAGGGACACGAAGGCCAGCGTAGTGAAGACATCATCAGCGAACACCAATCCGCTTGTGTCAACACCTTGCTCATTGAGAACATCTGCAAGAAAGCGACCATGGGAGTCCTTGCCTACCTTCCCCAGAAACGCGGTCTTAAGGCCAAGCCGAGCTGCTGCACAAACAACATTTGCAACCGCACCTCCCGGATTTTGCTCAAATAACCGCATCTTACTTTGAGAATAACCACTTTGTGTAAAATCAACAAGCAGCTCGCCCATGGAAGCCAAATCAAACATACCTGTCTCCTATTATGTCAAAGTAATATTACTAAGCATATATCTCCTGAAATCATAAATCAAGAACTTCTTATAGTATAGCATAACAGGCTTGTTTTTGTACAATAACTGAGGTTACTTTACTGCCTCGTTATAAATTCCCCTGGGCGTATAAGTGGTGTGAAGCAGCTCATGAGATCTGTGCCCAAGGGGTGAGCCGAGGAAGTCCTCGTAAAGCTTCGTTACAGAGGGATTATCATGTGATTTCCTCAGTGTTTTTCCCTCGTCCTCCCTATATATGGCCTCCATCCTTTTCTGCCTAACACTGTCATCCGTGAGCCTCGGCTGCCCTCCCCCGCTAATACAGCCTCCCGGGCATCCCATTACTTCAATAAAATGATAAGGAGATATCCCGTCCGCAACTTCCCTCATAAGCCTTGCCGCCCCGCTCAAACCACTGGTTACAGCAATTTTCAACGTCACGCCGTCAAGAAATAGAAAGTCCTCCAGAGGGTTCTCAATCAGCAATTCCGCAGTTTTAATTTGCTCCAGCCCCACAATTGGCGTAACATGGAGCTTCTCAAATGGCAGCTCGCGGCCTGTAACAATCTCATAAACAGTTCTTAATGCCGCTTCCATAACTCCGCCGCTAGTCCCGAAAATATCCGCCGCCCCTGTGGACAGCCCAAGTGGATTATCAAATTCTGCATCCTCAAGAGACCTAAAATCAATACCTGAGTCCTTAATCATACGCGCTAACTCACGGGTCGTCAGCACCGCATCCACATTAGCAAGACCTCCGTTCGCCAATTCAGGCCTTGTAATTTCATATTTCTTTGCCGTACAGGGCATGACAGATACGACAAACAGGCTTTCAGGGTCAATACCCAGCTTATGTGCATAATAGCTTTTTATCAATGCCCCAAGCATGACATGAGGCGATTTGCAGCTTGACAGGTGATCCAGTTCGTCTGGCCAGGTGTGCTCCACATACTTAATCCATCCGGGGCTGCAGCTTGTGACCATGGGTAGTACAGCCTCCTTGCCTGAAAAGGCATCTGCCAGCCTTGCAAGCAATTCACTTCCTTCTTCCATGATAGTCAGATCCGCAGCAAAGTTGGTGTCAAAGACATCATCGAAGCCCATTTCCTTCAACGCCGATGCCATTTTTCCGGTAACCAGCGTCCCTGGCTCATAGCCGAACTCCTCGCCCAAAGCGGCACGCACCGCAGGAGCAGTTTGAACCACCACTCTCCTGTTCTTGTCGAAAAGGGCATCCCATACGGCCTTTATTGAATCCTTTTCCTGCAATGCGCCAACGGGGCAAACAGTTGTACACTGGCCGCAATAGGTGCAGTTCACGCTATCCAAAGGCAAATCGGCTGCGGGACTTACTGTGGTCATAAAGCCCCTATTCTGAGCATTCAGCACCCCAACACCCTGTATATCGTTGCATACAGTGACACATCTCCTGCACAAAATGCACTTGGACATATCACGTACAATTGAGGGAGATTTATCATCTATGCAGGATTTTGATTTTTCTCCATGGAATCGGGGCATGCTTACCCCAATCAACTCCCCAAGCTTTTGTAGCTCACAGCTCTGATTTCTGCTACAGCTCAGGCAATCCTGAGGATGGTCAGAGAGCATAAGCTCATAAAGCAATTTTCTGGCTTTCTTCACCTTTTCGGTGTTTGTATGGACCACCATGCCCTCCCTTGCCTTCACTGTGCAGGATGCCTGAAGGGTTTTAGCCCCCTCCACCTCAACCACACATATCCGGCATGAGCCAATCTGATGAACCCCTTCCAAATAACACAAGCTTGGGATAATGATATTGTTCCTTTTGGCTACCTCCATGATAGTATCGTTCTTACTTCCGCTAACCTTCTTGTTGTTTATCGTTAAATTAATCGTATTAGTCATTCCTAGCACCTCCTGTCGCATCTAAGGCATCTCATTGCCTCTGCAGTGGCATTAAGCTTATGGTAGCCCACTACGACTTCGTCGAAGCTACTACAGCGTTCATCCGGCTTCAGGTATTTCATGGGGAACCTCTCATGCTCCATAACCTCACCTTCATCCACCGCCATGGGAATATCTATATCCTCTCCCGTATTCAGGACTCCTTTTCCACCCAGGAATTTGTCAATTGACTTGGCAGCACTCTTTCCGTCTGCAATAGCCCTGATTACTGTGTCTGAACCCCTTACAACATCACCACCTGCAAATACCCCTTTCATTTTTGTCATTAAAGTGTCCCTATCCGTAACAAAGGTCCCCCAATTTGTCAGCTCAACCTCATCCTTGTTAATAAAGGGGAGGTCGGAATATTGACTCACTGCAGGAATGACCATGTCTACCTTTATTCTAAACTCAGAGCCGGCTACAGGCCTTGGCTTTCTTCTACCACTTGAATCAAAGCTGCTCAACTCCATCCTAATACACTCAATCTCACTTACCCTGTCTTTCCCGATGAAGCTTACCGGTGCCACAAGAGGAATAATTCTTACACCCTCATCTACTGCATCCTTAATCTCCCTGGCGTCTGCAGGCATATCCTTTATGCGGCGCCTGTAAAGAACTTTTACCTCCTCTGCCCCCAGTCTAAGAGCAGTGCGCGCAGCGTCAATGGCTGTGTTTCCTCCTCCTATGACAGCCACATTTCCTTTTATGCTTACCTCATTGCCCAGGTTTACATCCCGAAGAAAGTCCAATCCGTGATATACTCCCTTCAAATCCTCACCAGGAATATTTACCTTGTTTGAAAACTGGGTGCCTGTTGAAATGTATAATGCATCATGCATGCTTTTAAGCTGATAGAAGGTCATGTCTGAGCCTATTTCAGTGCCGAGATGTATCCTCACTCCAACCTGCTCTATAACCCTGATTTCGTGCCTTAACACTTCTATCGGAAGTCTGTATTCCGGTATTCCAAAGGCAAGAACTCCTCCGGCAACGGGCTGAGACTCATAGACATCCACGTCATACCCAAGCCTGGCCAGATAGTATCCACAGGTCAGGCCTGAAGGACCGGCTCCGATTATTCCGATGCTTTTACCCTTCTTGGGGAAAACCAGATCCATATAGGGCTCCTCGTTCTTAAGGGCATGATCTGCCACGTATCTTTTTAAATCTGAGATCGCAACAGGTTCGTCCAGTTGGCCTCTCCTGCATTTGCTCTCGCATTCATGAGTGCAGACTCTTCCGCAAACCGCCGGGAAGGGATTCTCTTTTCTAATGAGGTTGTAGGCATCTCTAAGCCTTCCGGCAGCCACAAGCGCTACATAGCCGGGCACATCCACTCCCGCAGGGCAGGCATTCTGGCAGGGTGAAATGAACATGTCTGCGCATACGCCCGCTCGGCAGTGTTTGTATTTGATATGCTCCTCGAATTCCTCTCTGAAATTATTAATCATGCTGAGCACGGGATTTGGAGCAGTCTGCCCAAGTCCACAGATGGCAGTCTCCTTTATCATCTCACAAAGCTCCAGCAGTGTTTCAATGTCACCCTCTTCACCCTGACCCACCGTAATCCTCTCAAGTATATCCAGCATCCTTTTCGTTCCGAGTCTGCATGGCACACACTTTCCGCAGGATTCGTCCTGGATGAACTCCATAAAAAACCTTGCCATATCCACCATGCAGGTGTCCTCATCCATTGTAATCAAGCCACCGGAGCCCATGATGGCCCCAAGCTTCACCAATGAATCATAGTCCATCGGGGTATTCAGGTTTTCGCTTGTAATGCACCCACCGGATGGCCCGCCTGTTTGGGCAGCCTTAAACTCTCTGTCCTTTCTGACACCTCCGCCGATGTTGAAAACAATTTCGCCAAGCGTCATCCCCATGGGCACTTCCACAATGCCGGTGTTATTTATTGCCCCGGCAAGGGCAAAGACCTTTGTTCCCTTGTTTTTTTCAGTGCCGAACCCCGAAAACCACTCACTTCCCTTGAGCAGGATTGGGGGAATATTGGCATAGGTTTCAACATTGCTAATAATCGTGGGCTTACCGAAGAGCCCATTTTCAAATGGAAATGGCGGTTTTTGCCTTGGTTCGCCTCTTTCTCCCTCTATGGAAGCCATAAGCGCAGTTTCCTCACCACAAACAAAGGCTCCTGCACCAATTCTTATGTCAATATCAAAACCAAATCCCTTCCCGAGTATGTTTTGCCCCAGTAAGCCTGCCTCTCTTGCCTTTTCTATTGCCAGACTCAGCCTTTCTACAGCCAGCGGGTATTCGGCTCGCACATAAACATAGCCCTTGTGAGCTCCGATTGCATAGCCTCCTATCATCATTCCCTCAATAATCCTGTGAGGGTCGCCTTCCAGTATGCTCCTGTCCATAAATGCACCCGGGTCGCCTTCATCCGCGTTGCAAACCAGGTACTTCATAGTATCTTGAGCCTTCAGCCCAGATTCCAGTTTTATTCCTGTAGGAAAACCGGCGCCGCCACGTCCCCTCAGACCTGATTTTTTCACCTCATCGACTACCTGCTGTGGCGAAAAATCAGTCAATACCTTGGCAACAGCCATGTATCCATCATTTGCTATGTATTCCTCCAGGGAGCCATAGTCAATGCTTCCACAGTTTTCAAGAGCAATCTTTATTTGATTTTTGAAGTAGTCAATGTCCTCAATATATGGAATGTTCTTGTCCAAATTTCTATCTAAATATGTTTTATCAGTTTTTATTTTTCCCTCTATCAGATGCGACTGGATAATAGCAGGTATATCCTGGGGCGTCAACATGGTGTAGAAAACACCTTTGTTTGCCGCTGTACCATCCAAGGCCGTCACCGTCATAACCGGTCCAAGATCACAGGTACCTATGCATCCCGTCTCGATAACAAGCACCTTTTCCATAAGGCCCTGCTCTTCAAGGCAACTAATAAGCATATCCCTTACCCCATGACAGTTGGAGGAAATGCAGCCAGCCCCCGAGCATACAAGTATTTTATATTTCATTCCCTTCAACCTGCTGAAATAGTCATCCTTGATCCGCAAAAGATCTGCATGGTTACTTATTCTAAATATCTGCCGCATTATTTCCCCTCCTTAATACTGATCTAGAATGCTGCGAAGCTTATCCGGATTTACCTGCTTATAAACCTTATCATTTATGGTTATTGCCGGTGCCAGTCCGCAGGCTCCTATACATCGCATCACTTCAAGTGTAAACCTGCCGTCCTGTGTAGTTGCGCCAACATCAACCTCCAGTATTTCTTTGAGCCTTTCGATGATTTTTTTGCCACCTCTTACATAGCAAGCCGTACCCAGACAAACACGTATAGTATTTTTGCCTTTAGGCATTGTTGAAAAGTAGGAATAGAAGGTGACTACACCGCTTACTTCGGAAAGGGGCTTGTTAATCCTTTCCGCAATGAACTGCTGTACCTTAAGAGGAAGATAGCCATAAATTCCCTGCGCCATGTGAAGAATTTGAATAAGCGACCCTTCCTTATCCTTGTACTCCTCAATTACCTCCTCAATCCTTTCGAGCTTTTCATGCTCGGATTCAGTCTTGCACGTACAAGTCTTAGTTTGTGTGTTCATAAAAGACCTCCCTGACAAGCAAATTATTCGGCGTAATCCGGTGCGAGTGTTTGTTTGACATTGTGCTAGCAAAAAAGTCGTCATGAGGCTGTGATAAACATGTGGACATTGTGTCGCTATTAAAGATGGTATAAAGCTTAACCAGCTGTTGATATTGGTGTGGGTATGTAGCTTTGGAAGATATTACACGAAGCCGTTCATAAATGATGATTCAAAGAGCCGAATAAACTGTAGAAGTGTTTGTGAATTATTTAACTATTGTACTAATTTATATACATTATAGCACGCAAATCCGGTATTTTCAAGAAGTAAAAACATTTATTTCACAATCTTATGTACACATTTTAGTACAATTTCATATTTACGATAGTAATCAGGCATCCCCACGCCTGTTAGCATAAAACAAAACCAGTGAATAACTTTTACGTTAATTCACTGGATAAATCAAATCAACACTTCATTTTACTTGAGCCCTACCCCGACAATTGACATAGAGCCACTTAAAAAGGCCGGAGATTAAGTCTCCGACCTTTTATTTGTGCTTATCAGCCTTGCCCTTGCCTATGCTCTATTGTTTGCCCCTTAGCCCATAATCACTTCAACCTTGTGGGTCTTCTCATCATTGAAAATCGGTAAAGTGTTGCCAATAAACTCATTTCCATCGATGGTAAGCAGCTTGACTCCCTTTGAAACATGCTGGGGGTTGGAAACAATAATATCGTAAACTGTCCCCCTAAAGTTTCTTGTAACCTTGAAGCCATTCCATTCCTTTGGAATACATGGATCAACAGCCAGGCCGTTATAATCAGGCTTTATTCCAAGGATGAACTGGGAAATCGCTACGAAGTTCCACGCGGCAGTTCCCGTGAGCCAGGAATTTTTTGCTTCACCATGTCTGCCAGCCTGCTTGCCTGCAATCATCTGGGAATAAACATAGGGCTCCATTCTGTGAAGCTCGCTGATGTCCTCCCTGTATGCAGGGGCTATCTTCGAATAGCACTCGAAGGCTTTATCGCCTCTTCCAAGTATTGCTTCGGCCGCCATTATCCAGGGATTGTTATGGCAAAATATGCCGCCATTTTCCTTGTATCCGGGTGGGTAAGATGAAATCTCGCCCAGCTCAACATGATACTTCGAATATGCCGGATATAACAGAACCATTCCATGATCTGAATCTAGGTACTTCCACGCAGAATCAAGAGCCTTCTGAACATGTCCGCTATCGATTCCTATCTCCGCCATCGAACAGAAGCCCTGGGTTTCGATAAATATTTTACCTTCTTCATTTTCTCTGCTTCCGACCTTGTTGCCGAAATCGTCGTAGGCACGTAGGAACCATTCTTCATCATAGCCATACTTCAAGACCGTTTCCTTCATCGTCTGAATATGAGCCTTTGCAGCCTTTGCCTCATCATATAACCCTATGTTCTCACATATCTTCACAAAGTCATTGCCGATGTAGACGAACATGCCTGCAATAAGAACCGATTCGGCTACTCTGCCATCTTTGCTCGTAGTAGTCTGATAGGATTCATCAGGAGTTGTCGAGAAGCAGTTCAGGTTGAGACAGTCATTCCAGTCTGCTCTGCCAATCAGCGGTAAACCATGCGGTCCAAGATTATTGACTACATGATAGAAGGATCTTTTCAGATGCTCAAACATGTTTGCTGCCTTTGAAGGATCATTGTCAAAGGGCACCTGCTCCTCCAGTATATTAAAATCGCCGGTTTCTTTAATGTAAGCAGCCGTTGAGCTTATCAGCCACAGTGGATCGTCATTAAAATTACCACCTATTTCGTTGTTTCCCTTCTTCGTAAGAGGCTGATACTGATGATATGCCCCGCCGTCCTCCAATTGAGTGGCTGCAAGATCGAGTATCCTTTCCTTTGCCCTGTAGGGAATCTGATGCACAAAGCCAAGGATATCCTGATTGGAATCCCTGAAGCCCATTCCACGCCCGATTCCAGACTCAAACCAGGAAGCGCTCCTGGACATATTGAAGGTAACCATGCATTGGTACTGATTCCATATGTTGACCATACGGTTCAACTTATCATCATGAGTTTCCACCACATATTTGGAAAGCAGCTCTTCCCAATAATTATTGAGCTGTGCAAGCGCTTGATCTACCTGCTGTGAGGTAGAAAATTTTGCAATCATTTCCTTCGCTATGCTCTTGTTTATGATGCCAGGTGCTTGCCACTTATTTTCTTCTTCGTTTTCAACATATCCCAGTACAAATACAAATTCTCTTTTCTCTCCGGCTGCCAGCTTAATATCAATGCTTTGAGATGCGATAGGCGACCAGCCATCAGCAACAGAGTTGTTTGATTTGCCATTTACGACAGCATCAGGAGAATCGAAGCCATTATACTGACCCAAGAAAGAATTGCGGTTGGTATCAAAGCCGTTTATATCCGTGTTCACAGAATAGAAAGCGTAATGATTACGCCTCTCTCTATATTCTGTTTTATGATAAATCGTATTATTTTCTAACTCAACCTCACCGGTATTAAAGTTTCTCTGGAAATTGGTCATATCATCGTATGCATTCCACAAGCACCATTCTATAAAGGAGAAGAGAGTTATGCTTTTCTCGTTCTTGCTTGTATTTGTGATACTGACCTTATGAACTTCACCATTAAAATCCTGTGGCACGAAAAACAGCATTTCCGCCGCAATCCCGCCCCTCTCTCCGATAATACGGGTATAGCCGAGGCCATGACGGCATTCATACTTGTCCAGGGTCTTCTTCACAGGAGCCCATCCCGGCGACCAGAAGTCTCCGCTATTATCGCGTATGTAGAAATACCTTCCGCCACTGTCCACCGGTACACTATTGTATCTATATCTTGTTATACGTCTTAATCTGGCATCCTTATAAAAGCAATATCCCCCTGCCGTATTTGAAATAATTGAGAAAAATTCCTGATTACCTGAATAATTAATCCATGGGTTCGGAGT
>JAAYBT010000096.1 GCA_012730015.1 Clostridiaceae bacterium | reverse complement strand
GCTGAACGTTGGAGTCAATATGATATCAAAAACACAACAATATAAGTCATAAATTAATAGAAATCGAACTATATTGAACAAACAATTTATGTGGGGTATGTGGGGGACGGTTCTCAAGAGGCGGCTAAGGGGACGGTTCTCAAGTTGGGGGACTAGTTGGGGGACGGTTCTCAAGTTAGGGGACGGTTCTCAACAAGATAGGGGACGGTTCTCGACTAATTGGGGGACGGTTCTCTACCCAATGCTGTTTTTAGTCTGATACTGCAATATTTGAATAAGCGAAGCTAAATTGTATTGCTATTTTGAACTATGGTGATAAAATAGAACGATAAGAGGGAGGCGTGCTTTGTGCCACATGTTATTGTTAAGATGTATAGGGGCAGAGATGAGGAAGTAAAGCAGCAGATGGTTGATGGAATAGTAAAATCAATCACTGCAAGCTTGGATATCGGTGAAGGTTCAGTGTCGGTTGCGGTGGAGGAATTTGAACCGGAACGTTGGAATGAAGAGGTTTATCTGCCTGATATCGCACAACGGGAAGATTATTTATACAAGAAACCGGGCTACAAACCTTGAATTGTCAAGTATTTTAGAAACCGCTATAATATTCCTTTTCAACATCGTCATAGGAGTAATTGTATCCTGCGTTCTTTATAATATCGTGGGTTGTCTTAATGACCATTTCATGTGTCACCTGATGCTGTTCGACAAGAAAGGTGAGATATTCATTAGTCATATCAAACAACTCATCCCAGTTGGATATATTCTTAAAGTCTTTTACTGTTCCCATATGCCTCTCTCCTCTTGATAATTGTACTTCACGACACCATAATTATAATCGACTTATTTTTCCACATCAAGATATATTATTACCTGAAAGGAAGCAAACATGATGAAAGCCTGTAAATATTTATTTTTCGACTGTATGGAAACACTTATCGATTTATATAAGCTGCCTGCGATACGCGATTATGCGGCATGGGCTTATGAAGGCTCGGGTCTAGAAGGTTTATGGGAAGGTTTGGATGAGTTTTTTAGATACTATTTGCTTTCAAAACAGGAGCTTGGGCTGCGACTACCAGAGCGTTCAGAATACGAAATGAGGGGACGGTTCTTGCATTTAGTACAATTAAGCTTGCCGGATCTTTCATATGAAGCTATGGAATCAACGGCCGGAGCCTTGTACGGAAATTATTGGAGGAACTATAAGGCAGGCACTTATATTAAGGAAGATGTAAAGGTTATTCTTCCAAAGCTGAGGGAGCATTACAGAACTGGAGTTGTTTCGAACTTCATGGTCATGGGTGGAATAGAAGAGCTACTTGAGATGCATGGTATTAGAGAGCATTTTGACTTTGTTGTTACCTCTGTTGCTGAAGGCTGGAGAAAACCTCACAGATTGATTTATGAAAGGGCACTTGAGCTTGCCGGTGTTACGCCTGGGCAAGTGACGTTCGTAGGGGATGACTTTGAGAATGATTATTTAACGCCATCTGAGATTGGTATGCAGGCGATATACCTAGATAGGTATGGCAAACATCCGGAATTAGAAAGCAGAGTTACGAATTATTTTGAGCTATGGCAGTTATTGACTTCAAACATTTAGAGTGGCAGCGTGGGGGACGGTTCTCTAAAACAAAAAAGAATAAAGAAGGATGTTGCGGACATTGTCGCTCAGATTAAGAGCTCTAAGCTTGAATTGGATGCTATTAACACGATAGTTAACAATATAGTGTTCCTATCCAGCAAGACGGTAAATGAGCTTGGATACAACATTTTTGATATTGTGGACAATGAGTTCAGTCTTAATTTCAGCATTTATGAGATTGCGGACCTCATAGAGATGGAAGAATGGCTCTTTGGATTCTTCTTCAGAATAAATGAATATATCAGTAAAAATCTTAGAAGCAGAAACGAATTGCTTATATCCAGAGTGAGTGATTTCTTAGGCACTCAGACAAATCTGAGCAGGAATTGACAGGTTCATTTAGAATTATTATTGTATGATGATTGTGGAAGTTAACTTTCAACAAAATGTTGTGTAAATGTAGTTAAAGGGGCGATGAAGTGGAGTGGGTTAGGAGTTTGAACAATGCAATTGAATACATAGAAGAAAACCTGTGCCAAGAGTTCACCTGTGCGGATGTTGCAAACAGTGTGTTCTTATCCGGATTCCATTTTCAGAGAGTGTTTTCCCGAATGACAGGCCTGACTGTTTCCGAATACGTTCGAAACAGGAGGATCTCGTTGGCAGGAGCAGAATTGCAGGCGAGGGAGTCAAAAGTAATCGACGTGGCGATGAAGTACTGCTACGAAACACCTGAAAGCTTTGCGAAGGCCTTCAAACGCTTCCATGGGGTTACTCCAATGCAGGCAAAAAGGAAAGGCGTGCCTCTAAAATATTTTGCTCGTCTAACAATAAAAATTGTTATGGAAGGTGGAGATGTTATGAATTATAGAATCGTTGATAAAGGCATTTTTACAGTGGTGGCTAAGACCAGGGAGTTTGTAGATGAAACAAGTGCAATAGAGATACCAAAGTTCTGGAATGAATATTTTGCAAAAGGTTACCATAAGAAGGTTTGCGGAGCGATTGGCATTTGTTGTGCTGCTGAAGAAGGAAAGTCGTCCTGGAAGTATGGCATCGGTGCTGAGGACACCCCTAAATTTGTGAAGGATATACCTGAGGGATTTGAGAAAATACAAGTGCCTGCTTACACTTGGGCGATCTTTACCTGCGTGGGAGCAATGCCTGATGCAATCCAGAACACATGGAAAAGAATCTATAGCGAATGGCTTCCGCAGGCGGAATACGAGATGATCCAGGACTATGACATCGAGTATTATACGGAGGGGAATACTCAATCACCTGACTATGTCAGCGAAATATGGATTCCCGTGAGGAAGAAGAGCCAAATGTGATGCGCAACGCTAAGTAATATGGGCAGCTGAGTATTACGGGCGAAGCTAGGTAGTATGGGGAACTGAGCATTACGGGCGAAGCCAGGTAGTTTTCGTGAAATAGAGCTAGGTACTGTGCATGAAGTGAGGCGCAATATAGCCGGTTTTGGATTTCCAAGACCGGCTATTTAATTTGGGGGCGACGAAAGACATGATAAGCTAGGGAAAGGTTGATAAAGCTAGAAAGGCATCAAAAAGCTAGAAAAAGGTTGATAATAAGCAGGGATGAAAACTTGTGTCAAACTAGTTGAAGATAGTTTGCAAATGTACTATATTTGTAAGAGACAACATACAAGCTTTTATGCACCTGAGTAGGAGGGGCTTGTTGCAGATTAGAGTGTACTTGCAGGCGGCGGATATCCGGATGATATATGTAGATGGTAGTTTGCTAGGGTGCAAAATTATCTTTATTGTCAAAGAGTATAAGTAAGGGATGATGATTTATATGAAGGATAACTCAGGGAAATATTTTTTACTTAATGGGATAATCAAGAATGACTCAGAAACTATAAGTATTGACTCTACATCGGGCAATGCAGCCTATGAGGTTATCAGGATAATAAATGGTGTGCCTCTCTTCTTTGAGGATCATTACGAAAGGATGAAGGGGTCTCTTGAAGCGATAGGGCTTTTGCTTGAAGAGAATGCGTGGAAAATAAAGGATAGCATAAGCAGGTTACTTGCGGCAAATGAAATAGATAACTGCAATGTGAAGATTGTTATCTTTGAGGATGAGGTATCAGGACAGCTGACGCAGCTTTTCTATATTAGCAAAAGCTATTATCCTCCAAGGGAGCTTGCAGATACAGGAGTAAAGACAGGCTTGCTCCAAATCGAAAGAAATAATCCCAATGCAAAAGTACTCAATCATGGCTATAAGAATGCTGTCACAGCAAAGATACAAGAGGGCGGTTATTTCGAAGTTTTGCTGCTTGATAGCAATGGTAGAATTACCGAAGGTAGTAAGTCAAACGCCTTTTTCATTAAGGGTAATTCAATTTTTACAGCGCCTGGCGAATTTGTTCTGCGTGGCATTACCAGGCAATACGTCTTTGAGGCTTGTAGAAATGCGGGGTTTGAGGTCATTGAACAGTTTGTTGAGGCAGGAGAGTTACATAAGATTGATGCAGCCTTTTTATCAGGGACTTCGATTAAGGTTCTTCCGATAAAGAACATTGACCAAATTGAATTGAATTCTTCGGCAAATCCGGCTGTGGATGCAGTGCGGCATGAATACGATAAGCTGCTGGAGAGGTATCTGAACGAGCATTCGTAGTGGCAGGGCATACATGTGGAGATATGAGTGTGTGTACCTGTAAGACACGCATTTGGAGATATGTGCATTAGTAGTGGGATAACATAAAGCTGGGGATTTGTGCATTAGTTATGGGATAACATAAAGCTTGGGATTTGTGCTAAGGCATGAGATTAAATGGGATTGATGTGTAGTTAAGTGATATGCGCTATGGAATGATATGGGCTTGAAATACGAAATATTTGCGCCGATTGTTAGCACTCTCCTTAAAAGAGTGCTAATTTTGTCTTGACAATGAAAGAGCAGTAGTTGTAATATAAATACTGGCATCAATTTTATATTTTTACAAAATCAATACATAGGAGGGATTAATATGCCAAAAGAGAATGGAAACATTTCAATAAATACAGAAAATATTTTGCCAATAATTAAGAAGTGGTTATATTCGGAGAAGGACATTTTTGTTCGTGAAATGGTTTCAAATGCCAACGATGCAATAATCAAGCTTAAAAAGCTTGCATCAATGGGCGAGACTGAGTTGACCGAGGATGAAAAATTTTATATAAAGGTTATTGTAAATAAAGATGACAAAACCATCAAGTTTATCGACAATGGAATCGGTATGACTGATGAAGAAGTCAAAAAATATATAAATCAGATAGCATTTTCTGGAGCAGTTGATTTCCTTGAAAAGTATAAGGATAAGGCGGATGAAAGTAGCCAAATCATAGGGCATTTCGGGCTTGGCTTTTATTCAGCTTTTATGGTTTCGGATATGGTTACTATAGACACCCTATCTTGGCAAGCTGGAGCAAACGCAGTCAAATGGACAAGTTCAGGCGGGACAGAGTATGAAATGAACGATTCTGAAAGAACAGAGCGAGGGACTACAATTACTTTATTTGTTGCCGATGACTCACTTGAGTTTTTGGATTACTACAAAATGAAGGAAGTCCTTGAGAAATACTGTGCCTTTATGCCCTTTGAGATATTCATTCTCGATGCCGCTAAGAAAGAGGGGGACGGTTCACAAAAAGTCGAGGAAACTGACGAAGGGGACGGTTCTCAAAAAGTGGACAAAGTTGACGATGGCAAGGCGAATGTCGAAGGGGACGGTTCTCAAAGAACAGATACTGATGTCGGAAAGAAAGCTGCAAGCGAGCAGGAAAACCCCATTAATGATACCCACCCGCTTTGGTTAAAGAACCAGAAGGATTGTACTGATGAGGAATACAAAGAATTCTACAAGAAGGTATTTCACGATTTTAATGATCCGCTATTCTGGATTCACCTTAACATGGATTATCCTTTCCGATTACAGGGAATTTTATATTTCCCAAAGCTTAAGCATGAGTTTGAGACCATCGAAGGGCAGATAAAGCTTTATTACAACCAGGTATTTGTGGCTGACAATATAAAGGAAGTCATACCTGAATTCCTTATGTTGCTCAAGGGTACTATAGACTGCCCGGATCTACCTTTGAATGTATCGAGAAGCTTTTTGCAAAATGACGGGTATGTTTCGAAAATCTCTTCACACATAACAAAGAAAGTGGCTGACAAGCTAACGTCTATTTTTGAGAACGAGAGGGAAAGTTATAACAAGTTTTGGGACGATATTAACCCATTCATTAAATATGGTTGCATTCGTGAAGAAAAGTTTTTTGACAGAGTGAAGGATATTGTCATTTTTAAAACAACAAATGATGATTATGTTACACTAAATGACTACCTGGAGAGAAACAAGGAGAAACACAAGGATAATGTATTTTATGTAACTGATGAAAAGCAACAGTCGCAGTATATTAAGATGTTCAAGGATCAAGAGATGGAAGCAGTTATACTCAATGCACTTATTGATAATCATTTTATTCAGTTCCTTGAGATGAAAAAAAGTGGAGTGAAATTCTCGCGAATTGATGCGGATTTGTCCGAAAGCATGAAGGATACTGAGGCAACTGGAGTTGAAGCTGATTTGTCAACAAAGCTGGAGAAGGCATTCAAAGAGGCTATAGGGAATGACAAATTGAAAATTCAGGTGGAAGCTTTAAAAGCAGAGACAGTTCCCGGGATTATCCTGTTGTCAGAGTATTCACGAAGGATGCAGGAAATGAGCAAAATGTATGGGATGAATGGAATGGATGTTAGTGGAATGTTTGCTGATGAACAGACACTTGTCCTAAACAGTAAAAATTCACTGATAGAGGCTGTTGCCAAGATGTTAGATAGTGAGAACAAAAAGGATGATGTAAACTTAATTTGCCAACATGTTTATGACTTAGCAATGATGAGCCACAAACAGCTTGATCCAGAGGCAATGACAAAGTTTATTGAAAGAAGTAATCTGCTTCTCGGTAGATTAGCTGAGCAGCAGGAGTAGGATCTTGTTAACTGTCATCGAGAAATTAATTAAGGACGAAGCATAAAGAAGCGTTGGTATCTTGAATTATAAAATGGGCTTGTGGGTGTGTATTATTGCTGCTTACAAGCCCTGTTTATCAAATGTTCCTAAGACCTCTGCCTCTATAGGTGGAGGATAAACAGATTCCCACTTCAGTGGGAGGTTCAATCCCCTTCTGAAGGAGCGTTTGAGAAAATGCTTGCGGCGCGATACACGCAAAGCGCACAAGGGAGACACTAAAGCCCCCGCGGCGTATTTTGCTTTGCAAAAACGCGGTTTGGCGCACAATTAGTGCAAGCACTATTGAACTATAAAGTGTGATACAAGTAGGAGAACATAAAGAGGAGACAGAAAGACAAGACAGAAAGACAAGACATAAAGACAAGATAATAAATAGGACTCATAAATAGGACTCATATCATAAAGGAAGACATGAAGTGAGAATTAAAGGAAAACATAAAAGATGAGAAAAAAGCAAATCCAGTGAACAACTTATTCGGTCATCCACTGGATAGACAAACCAATACTTCATTTTAATTGGCCCAACCCCGCAATTGATATAGAGCCATTTTACTTTATTTGAGCCAACTCCGGCAATTGACATAGATACAGATAAATCAACTGATAAATAGTCTTAGCATTCATCACATCTTCGTTAGGATAAACTATTTATCAAAGGATAATTGATGGATGCATCAAAATATTTAAGTCCATTGGGCTATTTTTGGTCTCCCTCGCGGATTTCTACACGTCTAATTTTACCACTGATTGTCTTTGGCAGCTCGCTTACGAACTCGATGATTCTTGGGTACTTGTAGGGAGCAGTAACCTTTTTCACATGATCCTGAAGCTCCTTAACCAGGTCGTCGCTTCCTTCATAACCTTTTGCAAGTACAACTGTAGCCTTTACTATTTGGCCCCTGATTTCATCTGGTACTGCTGTAATTGCACATTCCAGAACTGCGGGGTGCTCCACAAGAGCGCTTTCCACCTCGAAGGGGCCTATTCTGTAACCAGAGCTTTTAATAAGATCATCACCTCTGCCAACAAACCAGTAGTATCCGTCTTCATCTCGCCATGCCATGTCACCGGTGTAATAGATGTTATCATGCCATACTTTATGTGTCAGGTCAGCGTCCCTGTAATAGCCTTTGAACATTCCGAATGGGGCATGTTTGTCGGTTCGGACAACCAATTGGCCTTCTTCGCCTATATCACAAGAGACGCCCTCATCGTTGAGCAGGTCAATGTCATACCCAGGAGAAGGTTTACCCATAGAACCTGGTTTTGGTTCCATCCACGGATATGTGGCAAGCGTAACAGTGAGCTCTGTTTGCCCATATGCTTCTCGTAGCTTTATGCCGGTTGCTTTCAAGAATTGATTATATACCTCTGGATTCAAAGGTTCACCAGCTATTGAGCAATGTTTAAGATGGCTAAGGTCGTACTTTGATAGATCCTCCTTAATAAAAAACCTGTAGATTGTCGGTGGAGCACAAAAGGAAGTGACCTCGTGTTTTACTATTGTATCAAGAAACTCTTTTGGAATGAACTTATCGTAATCATAGACAAATACTGCAGCTCCGCTAATCCATTGACCATAAATCTTACCCCACATTGCTTTAGCCCAGCCTGTGTCGGCTACTGTAAGATGAAGGCCTCCAACTTCAACGTTTTGCCAGTATTTTGCGGTGGCAATATGACCTAGGGGATAGGTGAAATTGTGCATAACCATTTTGGGCATTCCTGTGGTGCCGGATGTAAAATAGATTAGCATTATGTCATCGTTAGTAGTTGCTTCGTTACCAACAGGCTTTTCGAACACATCAGATGCATTCTCCAACTCGCTTGTGAAATCGAGCCAGCCTTCTCTGGGTTCGCCAATCAAAGCCTTTGACCTAAGCGTTGGAGTCTGATGAGTGGAAGCCTCTATGTGCTTGATGACTTCATCGTCCGCAACAGAAACAATCATTTTAATATCGGCGGCGTTACATCTGTAAACGATATCCTTTGTGGTGAGCAAATGTGTAGCCGGTATGCAGATGGCACCAATTTTATGCAGCGCAAGCAGGCAGAACCAAAACTCATATCGCCTCTTAAGAATAAGCATGACAGGGTCACCCTTTTTGATCCCATGGTTCTTAAAAAAGTTGGCTGCCTTATCACTGTAGCATTTCATCTGAGCAAAACTGAATTTGGCTTCATTTCCCTTGTCATCACACCAAACCATGGCAGTTTTGTCAGGTGTTTGAGCTGCAATTACATCAACAACACTGTAGGCGTAATTGAAATCGTTTGGGATGCTTATTTGAAAATTTTCATAAAAGTCTTCGTAAGATGTAAACTCGTGCTTGCCTAAAAATCTCTCTAATAAATCTGACATAATAATAACCTCTATTTTTTGTTTATTGTTTGTTGTGTCCACAACTTTAGCACGTCGAAAAAGCTAGCTATACACTTAAAGAATGGTCATGGTAAATTCAAGTATTATTAGTACTAAAAAATTATTGCTAAAAACTTTGCGGGCTTTCCCCCCAAGGCTTTCATACCATGGTTGTTGCTGGAATCAAAATATAGGGAGTCTCCTTCATTCAAAACAAGTTGGTGGCCATCCAAATATATCATCAAAGTTCCCTCTAAAACATAGTTGAATTCCTGACCGGGATGCGAGCTTAGGTGAATTGGTTCGTCATCTTCTGAAGGCTCCACGTAAACACTAAAGGGCTCGGACTTTTTGTTCACGAAATTGTAGGCGAGACTTTGGTATTTATACGGATTCCTACGGTCTACGCTAACACCCTTGCCCTTTCTCACAAGAGAATAGGTGCGAAGCTTGGGATTATCGCCTGTCAAGATGGCAGTCAACTCAACGTTGAACTTGTTGGCTAATTCATAGAGAAAACCAATAGGGATATCAATATCGCCGGCTTCGTACTCTTTGTAAGTCTCAGCAGATATGCCAAGCTCATCTGCCAAATCTTCTATGGAAAGACCTGCAATATCCCGCAAATCTCTAATTCTTGTGGCAATCTGTCTAATCTGCTCTGACACTAAAATCATCCTTTCAATTGAATTATCTATCTATAAATAATAACACAAAGATATGCGAAAATGTAAATTACCCGCATGAAGAATCAAAATAGCGTAAAAAAAATTAATGTTTTTGGCTGGAGCCGGGGAGTAAAGCTTTCTGCTTGTGGACCCTTTGGGGAATTTGGGGACCGGGGATTTTGGGGACGGTTCTCTCGGTTGTGGGGATTTTGGGGACTGGGAATTTGGGGACGGTTCTCT
>JAAYBT010000095.1 GCA_012730015.1 Clostridiaceae bacterium | reverse complement strand
ATTGTTATGAGCAAAAACGCAAGTAGACAAGAGATAGACAATGTTGAGAAAAAGCTCACTGAGCTGGGTTTTAAGACCCACCCCATTATCGGTGAGATTAAGACTGTTATAGGCGCCATCGGCGACAGACGAATGCTCAGCACTCAGGCAATATCAACAATGCCAGGCGTAGAAAGCCTTGTTCCGATTATGAAGCCCTTTAAGCTGGCTGGAAAGGAGCTTAAGCATGAGCCTACTATAGTAGATGTAGGCGGAATTAAGATCGGTGACAGCGAAATCATAGCCATCGCAGGCCCTTGCGCCATTGAAAGTCAGGAATCTTACCTCGAAACAGCTGTTAAGGTAAAAGCGGCTGGCGCAAGGCTTTTAAGGGGTGGGGCTTTCAAACCACGTTCCTCACCCTATTCATTCCAGGGGCTTGAAGAGGAGGGGCTGAAAATAATGGCAAAGGCGCGTGAATTAACCGGACTTAAGATTGTGACAGAGGTAGTGGACACGCGTGATGTGGAAATGGTTGCATCATATGTTGATATGATTCAGATTGGTGCAAGAAACATGCAAAATTTTAGGCTTTTACATGAGGTCGGCCTGACAAATAAACCGGTTCTACTAAAAAGAGGATTGGCTGCCTCGATTGAAGAATGGCTAATGGCAGCTGAATATATAATGGCCGCTGGAAATCAGAATATTGTTCTTTGTGAAAGAGGAATACGCACTTATGAAACGAGTACAAGAAACACTCTGGATATGAGCGCAATCCCCGTGGTAAAGGAGCTTTCACATCTGCCTATTATAGTAGACCCAAGCCACGCCGCAGGCAACTGGAAGTATGTTGGCGCATTATCCAAGGGTGCTGTAGCAACCGGCGCAGATGGCCTAATTATTGAGGTCCACGAAGATCCGCCCAACGCCTTGAGCGACGGACCTCAATCGCTAAGGCCCGCTAAATTTGCGCAGCTCCTGCAGGAAATTGAACCCATAGCCTTGGCTGTCGGCAGAAGCATGCTCATTCCCCATAACATGTAACTGAGTATATGTGGTACAATAAAGCTATAACTATCCAAGTTACCGACACACTGATTATGAAGAATTAGATGCAGGTGCTTGGAAACAGAATAATATGCATTGATAAAAAGGGCTACGATGAAAACACTAATAATAATACCCGCATACAACGAAGCAAAAAACCTGGTCCCTCTGTTGGACAGGATAAGAATAGCATGCCCTGATTATGATGTGGTGGTCATAAATGACTGCTCCACTGACAACACGCTAGCAATATGTAAAAAGTACAGAGCCCATGTTATAGATCTGCCTGTCAACCTCGGAATAGGTGGCGCTGTCCAAGCCGGCTACAAGTACGCCCGATACAAGCATTACGATGCTGCAGTCCAGGTAGATGGCGACGGTCAGCACAATCCGGAGTATATCAAGCTGCTGGTATCTGAGCTTGAGAATGGAGCAAACATCTGCATAGGTTCAAGGTTTATATCTAAGGAAGGCTTTCAGTCTTCCTTGATAAGGCGTTTGGCCATTCGTTACTTCAGCGGGCTCATTCAGCTTTTTACCGGGCTATATATTACTGACCCAACCTCCGGCTTTAGGGCCTGTGACACAAAAGCTATAAGTCTGTTTGCATCAGACTACCCAAGAGACTATCCCGAGCCTGAATCCATTGTTAGCGCGGCTAGAAACAAACTAAGCGCGTGTGAAATCCCCGTTGTGATGAACGAAAGAAAAGAAGGCAAGTCTTCAATCACTTTTGTGAAATCCCTGTACTACATGATAAAGGTTAGCCTGGCTATTGTCATTGCATCCTTTTCCAGCAGAAGACATACGGAGGTAGACGAATGAATAAAGAACTGCAAATCATAATGATTATATCTTCCCTGCTCTTTTTGTGCTACATAATACTTATGCTGCGCAATAAGAAAATCGAATTAAAATTTACACTTTCCTGGCTCTTAACGGGAATATGTTTTCTGCTTTTTGCTATCTTCCCGGATTTGCTCCGCCTACTATCTAATCTGTTGCACATAGTTGAGCCGGTAAACACCCTGTTTTTGTTTATTATCTTTTTAATGGTCCTAATCATTTTTACTCTGACAATAGCACTATCGAGAAACGCAAGACGGGTAAAAACGCTTACTCAAGAAATTGGCATCATCAAATTAGAACTGGACAAGCTTTCAGCTAAGACAACATCAGGCCAAAACAAGCAAGCCGAAAATTAAGAGGCCGCTTTGCTAAACCCCGCGTTGCGACCTTTCCAACGCCTCTCTGGGCATACCTATTTCATCATATGCAACCACAATATTCTTTCCAATACTCTTTGCATAATAGAGAGCCTCATCTGCTTTCTCTATGACTTCCTTTATGCTTTTAGAATGACCAGGTAATTGAGCTATTCCACAGCTCACCGTTACTCTTTGCCTTTCATCATAATGATTGAGATAAATTCTTTGCTTTTCAAGCTGACTTCGGATTCTGTCCCCTACACTTCTTGCAATAATGATATCCAAATCCCTAATCAGTATCACAAACTCCTCTCCTCCGTAGCGGACAGGAATATCAGATTTTCTTATGCATTGCAGAATAATATTTGAAAAAAGTGCCAGTAGCTTGTCTCCTGCAACGTGCCCGTATGTATCATTAAATCCCTTGAAGTTGTCAATATCAAACATCAGTATATTTAACACAGAATTGGTGCTGGCCACATACTCTACCTCATCCTTGACCTTTTGCTCGAAATAGTGCCTGTTGGCAAGACCCGTCAGCTTGTCTGTCCGGGCGATTCTGAATTCCTTCTTGATAAGCTCATCATTCTTCCTAACCTCAAGATTTATTCTGGTCACCGCGAAGGACGCCATCAAAATCAATATAGCTCTTATTATCAGCCGGGTATAGAAGGTGGCATCTGCCTGAAATCCAGTAGATAGTATACATGCCGTAGCATAGAATGCAGCAATTGTTATACCGGTTTTCAGTGTATTTGAGACATTACTATTAATCCCACATAAGCCAATAAGGAAAAACAAGAATATGTACAGCTCAGATTCAATGCCGCCTGAGAAATAGATAAGCAGCAT
Organism: Clostridiaceae bacterium; assembly: GCA_012730015.1. Lineage (GTDB taxonomy): Bacteria > Bacillota > Clostridia > Acetivibrionales > DTU013 > JAAYBT01. Next base: position 4,429 of record JAAYBT010000095.1, on the reverse strand, counting down.
AAAGGCAATAGCGTCGGAGTAAATTATCGGCAGCAGGCATCTTTCGCCGCTTCTCACATAATATGCAGTAATCACTCCATTATAAATGGCTACAAGAGCCAATGACTCTAAAACAGCATATCCATGAGTACCGGATTTATTGCCTGTAAGGCAGAAAAAAATAGAAAACAAAAATAACAACCACCGATAGACTAGCATCATCGTATTGGTTTTCTTGCTTTGACTATTTCCTTTACTGTAGGATTCCCGCTTTTTCTCCAAAACGCTCACCCTGAAATATCATATTACCAGTCAACGCCTTCAGCAGATATGTTCTCATCAATCCAACTGACCCTGACATAGCTATGATTTCCAAACTCCTTTGACATTTCTTCATTTACCCTTATATATACATCGCAGTCTTTCTTGATATCGATAGATATCCTGCCAAAAATGTCACTCTGGATAATCTTTGTAATGGTGGCAATATGCTTTAATGGTGAATTAGTAGTCTTTTCCTCAATAACAAGAGGTATTTTATTGTTGTTATTCGGACCGAATATCTTAACATTTACACATCCCAGTTCAAAGGAGTTATCGGTTGAATACAAAATGTCTCTCTCAACAAGAAGTTCCTTATCCATAAAAACCTCCATTTTTTCTTTATTTTATCTCATATAGTAAAAGTACCATTAAAAAGGATTTCCGTAAAGCTTTTTATATATGGTATAGCTGTCTTTGACCTTTGTAATATATTTATCGGTCTCTTTGAAAGGTATCTTGTCCAAGTTTCTTCCATCCTTGCTGTAATTAGTATCCATGAGCCATTTGGCAACATTTCCACTCCCACCGTTATAGGCGGCCAACATCAAATCCGTATTTCCAAACTCAAGGAGCAGAGTGTTTAGGTACCAGCATCCTATCCTGATGTTTGTTTCGGGATCAAATAGCTTATCCTCATTATAGTCATCCAACTGGAGCTTTCTTGCTGCCCATTCGCCTGTCCCTTTAGTAATCTGCATTAAGCCTCTTGCATCCTTATGTGATACCGCCTCCGGTCTAAACCGGCTTTCTACCCTTATAACAGCCATAACCATATAAGGATCCAAATCATATTGATCGGAATACTTCCCGATAAAATCCATATACTCCAGAGGGTAAATCCTTCTTACAATATTATACATTGTCAGTACAAATGCTGCAAGAATCACCAATACTAAAATGATGATAATCGTTATCTTCTTTCGGCTATTGCTCATAGTTCCGTCCTATCGCTGTAATTCCTTCTTTTTTTGCAAAAATAGCTTCACAACTGCCTGCTCCAATTCTTCCACCGTTCCATTATTCTCAACTACCTCGTCAGCTATTCTAAGGTACTCCTCGTCTCTGAGCTGTGAATCAATTCTTTCCGAAACAGCCTCATATGTAAAACCGCTCCTATCCATGACTCTTTTGATCCTGGTTTCTCGTTTGGCGGTAACTACCCAGACCTCATCAGCAAGATCCATAAAGCCCTTTTCAATAGGAAGTGGTGCATCTATAACTATAATATCCCATTTGTCCGAATCACTAAGAGCCTGTACTGTCTCATGTATTTTATCAGCAATATATTTGTGGGTAATACTATTTAATGCATGAAGCTTGACCTTATCGCCGAATGCAATAGAGGCCAGCTTTGACCTGTCAAGCTCACCATCATCATCGAGAATATCTTTCCCGAAATACTCAACGAGCTCATTAAATGCTCTCCCACCCGTGCCTGTTATATTCTTTGCAAGTACATCAGCGTCGATTACAGCGGCTCCAAGATCCCTAAGTGTTCTTGAAACAGTACTTTTACCGCTGCCAATGCCACCTGTCACACCAATAATTTTCATGCTATCTCCTTCCCCCTGCTGTGTCCATCCGCTTCTATAATGTCTCGTACCAGCTGGAGCCGGTTTTGACCTCAGCAATAAGCGGTACATCAAGTTTTACGGCATTCTGCATGCATTCTTGTAAAATCTTCTCGATCTGTGCTCTCTCACTGATATGCGTTTCGATAATCAACTCATCATGTACTTGAAGTATTAATCTTGATTTCATATTATGCTTATTCAGTTCTTTATATACCCTTACCATCGCTATTTTAATAATGTCAGCAGCACTTCCCTGAATCGGCATGTTCATTGCGACCCTTTCACCAAAGGATCTTGTGTTAAAATTCGAGGATTGCAGCTCCGGCAAATATCTTCTCCTGTTGAACATCGTTTCCACAAAGCCTCTTGACTTGCCACTTTCCACGGTATCATGCATATACTGCTTTACGCCCGGAAACTTCTCCAGATAATTATCGATATATTCGCGAGCTTCTTTCCTGCTAATACCCAAGTCCTTGGCCAGGCTGAAGTCGCCTATCCCGTATACAATGCCGAAATTGACTGCTTTAGCCCTGGAGCGCAACAGGGGTGTCACCTCATCCTTTGGAACATGGAATACTTGGGAGGCTGTCGCTGTATGGATGTCCTCATTATTTCGAAAGGCAGTAATCATGCTGTCATCGCCTGTTATATGAGCAAGAACTCTCAATTCGATTTGGGAATAATCGGCGTCGGACAGGATAAACTCCTCATTTTCAGTTATGAAAACCTTTCGGATCTCCCTGCCCATCTCAAGCTTGATCGGTATGTTCTGTAGGTTCGGCTCGGTACTGCTAATTCTTCCTGTAGCAGTAACAGTTTGGTTAAAGCTGGAGTGTATGCGCCCGGTAGCAGGATTGACCACATGGAGCAGTCCTTGTGCATACGTAGACTTTAGCTTAACCAACTGACGGTAATCCAGGATCCTAGAAACCATACTGTTTTGTGATGCAAGCTGCTCCAGAACCTCGGCGTCCGTGGAATACCCCGTTTTTGTTTTCTTTATGACCGGTAGTCCAAGCTTTTCAAATAGAATAAGGCCGAGCTGCTTGGGTGAATTAATATTGAACCTCTCGCCCGCCGCCCGATATATATCATCCTCAGCAGAGCTAATCTTATCGTCCAGCTTGGCTGAGAATTGTATAAGTGCATCAGCATTTACCTTGAAGCCTCTATACTCCATATCTGCCAGCACTTCGATCAGAGGCATCTCTATGTCATAGCATAGCTGCTCCTGACCATTTTGGGAAATAATATCTCTAATTGCACCCGCCAGCTTCAATACAGTATGGCTATGACACAAGCAGGCTTTTGCAAGCCTCTCGGTAGGTATCTCACAAAAAGGTATATAGCTTCTTCCCTTACCGCCTATCTCCTCCACAGACTCGAAGGTATAGCCCAGGTACTCCTGTGAAAGCTCCGCAACGGTAAATGTGCTGCGAGAAGGATTAAGAATATATGCGCCTATCATTGTATCAAAGTCCAGACCGCTAAGGTCGTACCCCTTCCACTTCAGGTACACTATAAGAGTCTTTAGGTCATGTCCGACTATCCTTATTTTACTATCATTAAAAACAGAGCCGAATTGCTGCAGGAATTGATCTTCACTGATTCCGCCACCGATTTTGACAAATGCGTTTTCATCTTCCCAGGAGAAAGCTATCCCTGCCAATTTGTATTCGAAATCGCTGATCCGGTCTATTAATTGAAATACTGCCGCTCCTGCGCTCTTCTTGATCTGGAAACTGATGTGTGCAAGCGTAATAGGATCATCAACAATAGTTGACTTCAATTTAGCCAGCGGGTCTACATGTGGCTTGCTCTCCTGCTCAAGACCAAACTTCTTAATCAAGCTCCTAAATTCAAGCCGTTCGAAAAGCTCAAAGAGCTTTCCTCCATCAAATTCCTGCCGTTTCAGCTCTTCCATTTGGCACAAGGTCGGCATTTGTGTATCTATCGTAGCAATACTCCTGCTCATGAATGCAAGCTCTTTATTATCCTCCAGCTTTTCGCGAAGGCCCTTTTTCTCTATCTTGTCGATATTTTCATAAATGCCATCAAGGCTTCCAAAGGACTTGATAAGCTCCAAGGCCGTTTTCTCTCCTATGCCCGGAACGCCGGGAATATTATCGGATTTGTCGCCCATCAGACCCTTCACATCAATGAACTGTAGGGGGGTGACTCCGTAGCGGTCTACAACACCCTGAACATCATATACTTCGGTTTCAGTCCTGCCGGCTCTGGTAACGGGCAGCAGTATTTTAGTCCTTTCAGACGCAAGCTGCAGCGAATCCCTGTCACCCGTCACAATAACTACCTGTATGTCTTTCTCCTCCGCGCACTTGGCGATCGACCCAATAATATCATCCGCCTCAAAGCCTTCCATCTCAAGGCGTTTGATGTTCATCGCGTCCAGGACCTCTTTCATATAGGGCATCTGCTCCGCCAGCTCAGGAGGCATACCCTTCCTTGTTGCCTTATAGTCCGAGAATTCCAGATGCCTGAAGGTTGGCGCCTTCAAATCAAATGCAACACATAGGTATTGGGGGTTT
>JAAYBT010000094.1 GCA_012730015.1 Clostridiaceae bacterium | reverse complement strand
TTTCATATAATAAGCCTGTCTATACTCATGGGAAAAATGTGAATTTACCAAAGTGTTGCATAGTAAATGTCAGAGGCCGCGAAAAAAGTCATTTAGTTGTTTATTTTGATGGACTTTTTTATGATCCGACCTCAGATATTACTGCTGATTATGATTATGATAATGTAATTAGCTTTATAGAAATTTGTAATTAATCAATGGCTATACCAAGTAAGAAGAAGAGAGCCCAACATGTTTGCATACTGGACCCTCTGTAGAAGCTTTTGTATAAGTGAATGAAGAGTTTCTTTGCGCGATCCATGTTGGCAATCAGATTTCAGATTTTAGAACATTATATCAATGCAATCAATACAACATGTAAAGGAGATGGAACTGATACAATATTCTATTATTATTTATTGCTTTATTGCTTTATGTAAAGATATTTATGTATAATGATAAAGCTGATTAATTTCACATGCAATCTAAGCAAAAGGATTGCATTATTTTATTAATAGCCATTTGCGAAGCAAATCCGGCTAAAATCTTAGGGGCTCGATGCCACTGAGATTTTGATTATTGGACTAGAAAGAGGATTGATTGGAGCCATATGAGGAAAGGATCGATTGAAAGGAATCTCACAGAGGGTAATGTTGTAAAGCTTCTTATACAGTTTGCATTGCCTTTTATGTTATCAAATATGATACAAAGTCTTTATAGCGTGGCGGATATGCTGATAGTCGGTAATTATTCGGGTACTGCTGCCATTTCCGGGGTTAATATAGGCGGACAGGTTACATTTATCCTGACGAATATTATTGTTGGCATGACGGTTGGCGGAACAGTTATTATTGGTCAGTATCTGGGCTCTGGAGATAGAAAGGGCGTGAAAGATACAATTAGTACACTGCTTACCTCCCTTCTTATTGCCGGTATCGCCATAACCATAATCATGTTAATTATTTCAGATAAAATACTCTGGTTATTGCAAACACCGGAAGAGTCCTATCAGCAGGCCAGGGATTACCTTGATATTACACTGCTGGGTACAGTATTTATATTTGGATATAATGCATTTTCTGCTATTCTGAGAGGTTTTGGCGATAGTAAGAGACCATTAATTTTCGTATCCATAGCATGCGCAATTAATGTCGTTCTGGATCTATTGCTTGTTGGCGTATTTGGCATGGCAGCAAAGGGTGCAGCAATCGCAACTGTTATTTCACAAGCTATAAGCTTGATTTTATGTATTATTACCTTAATAAAAAGTGATTTTATATTTGATTTTAAGCTTAGTTCATTTAAATTCATAAAAAAACATTTCATTACAATTATGCGGGTAGGTATACCAATTTCAATCCAGAACGTAATTGTGAACTTTTCTTTTCTCGTGCTTACCACTGTTGCAAATAGTATGGGTGTAAATGCATCTGCCGCTGTCGGTATTGTTGGTAAATATAACGGTTTTGCAATATTACCGGCCATTGCTGTCGGCTCTTCAGTTTCGGCAATGGTTGCACAGAATATGGGTGCAGGAGCAATTGAACGCGCCAAAAAGACATTCTATACAGGCTTTGCACTTGCTTTTTCAATTACCTTCACGGTATTTATTATTACACAAGTTTTCCCTGAACAGATCTTATCTTTTTTTGATGATGATCCGAATACGATCTCTGCCGGGGTAGAGTATATCAGGACTTTTTCTTTTGATTACCTTATTGTACCTTTGACTTTCTGCTTGAATGGCCTTATAACTGGTTCAGGACATACAATTATATCATCAATATGCGGAATTCTGTCATCAATTGGTTTCCGTGTCCCGATAGCGATACTTTTTGGATTAGTTATGCAAAAAGGACTGTGGGGATTGGGTCTTGCAGCGCCTATTGCCAGCTTAGCTTCAGGATTGATTCTACTGATTTATTATACTACAGGAAAATGGAAAAAGAATATGGTTATCAAAACAAGTATGCTACGATGAACGGGATTGTATGGATGCAGGATGCCGTGTTTTTTATGATGTAGAAGCCCTGCGGTCCGGCGCATTCAATACGAAGCTGTACTCTGTGATAGACGAGTGCCGTGACGTAATCGTCGTACTTTCTCAAAATAGCCTTGATCGGTGTAATGACGAGAATGACTGGGTAAGACTAGAAATTGCCCATGCTTTGAAAACGGGGAAGAACGTTATCCCGGTGTTCCTGCGCGGCTTTGAGTTCCCGGAAGAGCTTCCGGAGGATATAGATTCGATCCAATCATGTTTCACAAAACATGAAAAATGGTATAATGGATAAAAGCATCTTTTGAGGTAATCTTTATGAAAAAAGGGAAAGTACTGATTATACAACTCTCCTTAGCTTTCCTATTACTGATAGGAACGTTTATATTTGCTTTCATTTATCCTAAAGCAGACAGCTCGGACGTATTTATTGAAGAAAGTGTCCTAACTGATACTATCGAGTCTTCTTCACCAGAACAGGCAGTTATACCTCCCGTTGTTGTATCATCTGAAGAAATAGAGGAAGAAGCAGAGGAAGAAACAGAGGAAGCCTTTCAAGACTATGATATTACCCTTATGTCAGTTGGGGATAACCTTCTTCATATGGGTGTGATAGAAACCGGAAAACAAACTGATGGTACATATAATTACTCTTTTTTGTTTGATGGGATCTCGGACTTTTTAGATTATGCAGATATTAAGATGATCAATCAGGAAACCATTTTAGGAGGCAACCAGTTAGGATTCTCGGGGTTTCCCGCTTTTAACTCTCCAACAGAAGTGGTGGATGCCATAGCTTTAGCGGGATTCAATGTAGTTCTGCAGGCTTCTAATCATTCTGCCGATAAAAAACTGGAGGGGATTAAAAACTGTGCTGCTTTCTGGAAGACCTATCCTGAAATACTTCTCACCGGTATACATGAAAGCACAGAAGGATCTGAAGTGATTCCTGTGCTTACCATAGATGATGTGACGTTTGCTGTTTTAAATTATACATATGGACCCAATATGGCAACCCTTCCATCTTCCATAGAAGGACATTTAAATATTCTATGTCATTATGACGAAAACAATCTTCTGGATTTTACCACGATCAATCCTAATGTACTAGAGGACATTGCATATGCGGAAACCATAGCTGATGTGGTGATTGTCTGTCCCCACTGGGGCAATGAATATGTGAGCGAGCCTTCTTCCTATCAGAAAAAATTTGCAGAACAGATGACAGAAGCCGGGGCAGACTTAATTATTGGCACCCATCCCCATGTTGTACAACCTGTTCAATGGGTTTCATCTGAAAACGGGAACCGGGCACTGTGTTTTTACTCTTTAGGGAATTATGTATCAACTCAAAAAAAAGGTCTGACCATGCTGGAAGCAATGGCTTGGGTTACATTTCGCGTAACAGAGGACGGTGTTACTATCTCAGATAAGAATACAGGAGTGATTCCTATGGTCTGCCAGTATACCAGTGGTCCTGTTCGTTTTGAGAATGTTTATGCCTTGGAAGATTATACCGATGAACTGGCGGCTTCTCATGGCATTCATTCCTATGGAGGGGTCAATCTGAAACTCACTGATTTACAAGAGTGGAGCAGGGAAATATTAGGCGATTGGGTGCTTTCTAAGGCCCAAGTACTGAGCCGACGGTCCGAAAAGAACCATTAACCATCAGTATTGATTTGTTTGAGACAACTTGAAATTGACAGGTTCTCTTTAGAAAAGTATAATATGTTAAAGTATTATGCCATTAGGAGCACAGCACTATAAAACAATAATTTACGTAAGGTAGCAGATATGCAAAAAATTATGGATTTGTTTAATGAAGCTATTGATTTTATGTCTGTAACTAATAATATTGTACAGTTTATCGTGTTTTTTGCGGCTGTAATATCGGTATTTTATGTATTCTCAAATAAGTATTTGTATCCTGTAAGCATTTTACTAAATTCATTGGGTATCAAAAGGCGTTATGTTTTAAGAGCTATGATTTTATGTCGCAAGAATCCTAGGAAGTATATACGGATTTTTTGTGAATATTTTATTTTAAAATCACAAGGTCAGTATAAAGATAAAAACTGGTGGAAAGACAATTACAAAGAATTTGTTGCTTTTTTTAAAGACTCATTACCAAGCGATTTTATCTATGAGATTGATAATTGCACAGATATATTATGCGAGGATGTATCAAATAAGGCTGATTGCTATTTTAATTATTTTGACCAACAAAAGATAAGAAAGAAATATGATCTTAATCAGGAATTACCTATTTCATTTTGCATGGAAATAAGGATTAAACAAGGGTTCTTATCACCAAACTTTCTTTTATCAGGTTTACTTGACCGCTATAAAAATAATTGGGGCAATCTTGTAAGGAAGTATGTTTCTTCAACTTGTAATGAAAATGACACGAACTACTCTTCAGAGATATATTATACTTTTGCTTGGCTATTATGGGGACCTAGTTATCAGATGAAATATCAAGAAGGGCACTATAAACTCTGTCAATATGCATTTGGTGATGAAAGCAATTCTCTGAACGTGGTTCTGAATAGTAATGAAAAGCTTACCGACTTATGGAATAGTATTACAAATGATTCGAATGGAATATTGTGTGAATTGACTTGTCGATTATTTAAGGCAAAGAAATATATAGATTACTACAGGGATGAGTTCAGTCCGTTAAATATATATTTTACAAATAAGGTTGCAAATGAGAGTACAGGATTTTTATTAGAGCCAATTGTATTTGATATAAAGAAAAATTATGCTGCATTAAATTATTATTGTACGGCATATGTATGGATAATGTTTGAATCTATTACTGATGAAGACAGTTGTTTTCAACCCTCAAAAGCAATTACTTTTTTTGAACATGCTAATTTAGCTAATAAGATTAGCTATGAAGCTTGTATTAATTCACTAATAACAAAAAGTTTTGAGCATTTTGATAGGATCTTTTCAAATGATAATATAGAAAGAAAATATCGTTATTGTCTTTCAATGAACACTTATATTGAAAGTAAGTTTTTAGATCGATACAAAGCTAAAATAGAATTGGATGATGAGTTGTCTCAAAAATACAGAAGTTGTATTATTACAAATATGAGTTGCGCTGAAAGTGATGTTTTTAGTTCATTTGATACGTATTTTTCTAACTCATATGAGGATTTGAGTTTAATGGAAGTTAATATTCAAGATAAGCCCAGTGTTGCACTGCTTGGTGAGTACTATACTAGTATCTATATTAATGCATTTCCAAAAAATGAAAGAGAGAGCCTGGATAATATAATTGATTACTTAAGTAAAAAGGAAAATGGTTGGTATGGCAAAAACAACTATCACGTAATATTAGCCATTGAATCAGGCGTTACAATTGGAGGGTTGATTTGTGATTATTTTGAACGTTCAAATTGCGGTGTCATAGAATTTATTGCCATAAAACAAGAATGCCAATCAGAGGGTATAGGTACTCGTATATACCAAAAAGCTATTGAATTATTAAGGAAAGATGCTAGGAATAATAAAAAGAATAACATTGATTATATTTTTTGCGAAATAGAAAAATCAGATACTAGTATCAATAAGGAAGCAAGTAAATATTTGTGGTTTTGGAATAAAATGGGGTATAGGAAGATTTCACTAAGATATATCCAGCCAGCTTTAGATGACGGCAAAGAAAATGTTCATTGTTTAGATCTAGTAGCTCTACAATTAAACGAAAAAATCGAATCTCAAAGAGGAATAAATGCAAATACAATAAAGAATTTTTTATTAGATTATGCAAGATATGCTATGAGAATTGAAGAGCCGGAAAAAAATATAAGTATTTCTAGAATGATTGAAGAAATTGAGTCACTTAAAACAAGTATAATAGAAACAGATACTATTCTATAAACATTACTACGTGTCATGGGGACGGGGGTTTGACAACAGAATAAGACTTTGATATATCAAGTCAATGAATATATTCATCCGAGAACGCATCAGATAACCCATACCGATTTAATTTAAAAAGAACTTATTCAAGTAAAAAACCGCTGCACGAAGATAACGTGCAGCGGCTCAATCTGGAAAGGTGCATCAAAAGCGCTATTTATTTGGTACAGAATACCTCAATAGCAGCAGCCATGAATGCGGCTGTACCTTCTCCATTTTGGTCTATGTTTTGGGTAAAACGTTCGTCACCGATATACATTACTCCAAGGCAAGATAAAATTTCTTTTGTGCAGGTATAGAAATTTGCGCTAATATACTCCTGCCATTTCTTTACGAGGTCTTGCGCTTCCTTGCTATCAGGTTGGATATCACGATTTTTACCAAACTCTTGTAAAATTGATTTGCCCTCACCGGATAAAATTCTCCACTGGGCTTCGTCGTAGCTACCTGTCTTTTCTTCACTTTCAGCATAGGCAGTGGTATCGCCCCAGCGCTCCTTTACCTCAGCAGCATACTTTTTCTTATTTGCTTCGATTTCGGTCATATCAAATTGTTTAAAACTCATATCATCTTCTCCTTTTAATGTGTTATCCACAAGGTTGATTAAATTGTCTATCCGATTTCGCTTCTGCAAAAGCAATTCCTTGTGTTTTGTTAAGGCCTCTGCCTTATTGTAATATGGATTTGTCATAATTCCTTTAATATCATTCAGAGAAAAATCCAGTTCTCTGAAAAATAGAATTTGCTGCAAGGTTTCAAGCGCCGCGCTATCGTAAAGCCGATAACCTGCCTCCGTAATTTCGCTTGGCTTTAATAAGCCGATCTCATCATAGTAATGCAAGGTTCGTATGGTAACACCTGTTAGCTTAGCAACTTCATTTATTCTCAATCCCAAAAATCCTCCCTTTCTTTTAAGATTTCTGTGGTAGGTGTGATGGTTGGTGTAGTCATCATTTTACGATAGATGGCATCAGAGCGGATTGCTTATATATTCATAATCAAATTCCTCATTTCACATTTTTTAGTTGTGTTCGAACCACAATTATACTGTACACTATTACGTAACGTAAGAGTCAATAGTTTTTACAAAATTTTATTAAATAAGTGAGGCAGGAAATTGGGTTATCGAAGAAAAGGGGAAAATCTATGCGGCAATTGGTGATGGCGGAAATATAATATACGTGAATGAAAAAAGGAATATTGTCGTGGGCATTGCAGGAACTTTTAAACCTCGCATATTTGACAGAGTGCAGTTTATCCAGGAAAAAATAGAGCCTCTACTGTAATTGGCTTTTTTGTAATACCATCAGAGGCTAAATGTTTACCGAGTGCTTCGGTCTGACTACGACAAGAATTATGGACGCAGACAAATGCAACTCTAGGCTTGCGTATCCCTGTGCTTTCGCCTTTTTCTATAATCTTATCCTCTGGTCTTTTGCAAAAGCTTTACGACCTCATCAGTTTTAAGAACCTTGCCATAAGAAACTACTTTTCCATCTACCACCAAGGCGGGAGTTGTCATCACGCCATAGGCTGCAATCTGAGAAAAATCGGTAACATGGTCGATTGTTGCATCCATGCCCAGTTGTTCAAGCGCTGCTTTCGTTGCAGCTTCGAGTTGATTGCATTTTCCACAACCGCTTCCAAGCACCTTAACACTTGCACCCTCAGCCTTTGCTTTCTCAGCCTTTGCCATACTTTCAGTATCACAATTGCCGCCACAGCAGGAGGTTTTCTCTTCCTTTTTCTTTCCGAACAGTGACATATTAATACTCTCCTTTATAAGTTAATGCTATTGCTTAGCAACAGCTGCTCCCGCAGGAACATATTGGCTTGCTTTTCTTTCCTTCATAAAAGGTCTTCAAATTCTCTGGCAGCACATATTTACTGCATGAACAGCCAATTTCTGCCTGCCCAAACACCGCATTAAGGATTGCTTCTGCAAGCATTTCTTTTGGAGGCACTTCATAACTTTCCCCATTGTATTCGAATACTCGGCAGTCAACATCGGTTCCACTGATATCGCTGCAGCAGCCGCAGCTGTTTTCTGCAACCGATTTACAGATGTCCTGCCCATTCACACGGATGGTAGGGGAGGAAAGAAACCTATGTTGCTCGGCAAGATCCGCTGTTTCCATCTCAATTTTTCCGTATTCCACCTCGTAACCTGCAAGCTTAAGGGCGGGGGCAAGCGTCAGCATAACCTCATCAAGAACGTTGTCGGTTCCAATACAACGGTCACAGGTTTTTAGGTCAAGATAGAAATACTCAACAATAATCTTTTTATTTGACATTGTTTCCTCCTAAATTATCAGCGCTTGTAAAGCGTTGAATAAATACCCCACAATAATAATTCCTATTGTACATATGGCAATGAAAAGCGCAAGCAACTTCGGTTTAACTGCCTTTCGGAGCATAATGATGGATGGCAGAGATAGAGTGGTGACACCCATCATAAACGACAGTACCGTACCCAGTTGAGCTCCTTTAAAGAGCAGCGCTTCAGCAATCGGAATTGTGCCAAAGATATCCGCATACATCGGCACACCTATTAGTGTCGCTAAGATTACGCCGAAGGGGTTGTTGCTTCCCAGCAGGGATACCACCCATTCCTCCGGTATCCAATTGTGAATAGCTGCACCAATTCCGACACCGATCAGGATATACGGGAAAACCTTCTTAAATGTTGATAAAGTTTGTTCCTTCGCATAAATCAATCGATCTTTCCTTGTCAAATCCGGTGATTCAATATCAACACTTCCTGCCGTCAGGATAAAGCTCTCAACGTATTTCTCCATTTGTGCTTTCTCAATAAGAGTTCCACCGATCACAGCAATTAACAATCCGAATATTACATACAAAATAGCGACTTTTACTCCGAAAATGCTCATAAGCAGGACAAGAGAACCCAGGTCAACCATCGGCGATGAAATCAAGAATGAAAAGGTGACTCCGAGCGGCAAGCCTGCGGAAGTAAAGCCTATAAATAATGGAATGGACGAGCAGGAGCAAAAGGGCGTCACAGTACCAAGCAAGGCTGCAACGGAATTTGCCCCGATTCCGTTGAAACGTCCTAAAATCTTCTTGCTACGTTCCGGGGGGAAGTAGCTTTGGATGTAACTTATAATAAAGATTAAGATGCATAATAGGACTACAATCTTTATAACATCATAAATGAAAAACTGAATGCTCGCAATCCAGCGATTGGAGGTGTCCAGTCCTAAAATAGATAGCACATTTCCGATTAAATCATTTAGCCATTTCATGCCGAGAATCTGATTCTGGAAAATGTCCCAGATCGTTTTTAATACTTGCATGCATTACCCCTCTTTCTAAAAAGAACAATCATATCAAATATTTTTGATGTATTCTGCCTGTAAAAAGCCACCGAGCAGATGGCCTTTATCATAAGCAGCAATTATTTTCTTCTGTAACATTGTACTGTGTTGTTAGCTCTTTTAGAAGAGCTATAGCATAGGTGCTTCCCTTTTTACTAATTTTGTAATGTGTCCATTTGCCTTCCTGTCGACTCTCAACAATACCTGACTCGACCAGAATCTTCATATGATACGAAAGCCCTGACTGTCCCATGTCTAATTGTTCCAGCAAAACGCAGGCACATTGTTCACCGCCACACAATAAATCCAGTATTCGTAGCCGCTTCTCATCGCAAAAAGCTTTAAATACTTTTGCTTGTTCCTTATAAACTGATGTCAAATTACCACCTCATATCAAATTTATTTGATATGTTATTAGTATATGCATCAAATCAGAATTTGTCAACGTGATTTAAGTATTGACATATAGAAACAAAGTGATTATATTATTACTTGAATACTTGAACATTTATTCAAGCGTTCAAATAATAATGTACTGGGGTGATTGTATGGCACGTAGATTGCAAGGAGCAGAAAGATGCGATTGTGATGTAATTCATGAGGATGTAGTAAATAGTGTAAAAGATAAAATGCCTCAGGAAGAAATCCTTTACGATCTCGCAGAATTCTTTAAAATTTTTGGAGATTCTACAAGAATTAAAATACTGTGGGCTTTAGATGAATCTGAAATGTGCGTTTGTGATATTTCTGTTCTATTAAACATGACACAGTCAGCAGTATCTCATCAATTAAGAATTTTGAAACAAGCTGACTTAGTGAAGAGTAGAAAAGAGGGTAAGATTGTGTATTACTCCCTGTTGGATGAACATATAAGGCAAATCTTTGATCAGGGATTGAGTCATACTATTGAAGAGAACTAAATAAGGGGGGTTAATGTGCTAAAGAAGGAGTTAATATTACAAGGCTTGGATTGTGCCGACTGTGCAGGGAAAATTGAACATGAAGTTAGTAAGAAAGAAAATGACAAAGATGAAGATGGAGATAGCCGCAAGAAAGACATAATAAAGCTTGTGATTGGCGGTGCTTTATTTGCAGTCGGATTGATTTTTAAATTTCAGAATTGGCTTGAACTCACAATATTTCTATTAGGCTACATTGTAGCTGGTGGAAAAGTTGTTTTAAATGCAATAAAAGGAATCGCTCGAGGCCAGGTATTTAGTGAACACTTCCTTATGAGTGTTGCTTCAATTGGTGCTTTCTTCGTTGGAGAGTATCCGGAAGGTACAGCTGTTATGTTGTTCTATCTATTAGGTGAAATGTTCGAGGGTATGGCCATAGATCACTCCAGAAAATCCATCAGTGCATTAATGGATATAAGGCCTGACTATGCAAACCTTAAAGTCGGAGATGAACTGAAAAAGGTAGCCCCTGAGGATGTAAGTATTGGTGATATCATCGTTGTAAAGCCGGGAGAAAAAATTCCTCTAGACGGTAAGGTCATAGAAGGATCCTCAATGGCTGATACATCTGCATTAACCGGTGAATCCGTTCCTCGTGAACTGGGACCTGGGAGTGATGCTTTAAGCGGATTTATAAACAAGAATGGTGTTTTATACGTTAAGATTACGAAAAAATTTGGAGAATCTACGGTTTCGAAGGTTTTGGATTTGGTACAGAAAGCTAGCAGTAAAAAAGCTCCGACTGAAAAATTTATAACAAAATTTGCTCGTTACTATACTCCTGTTGTCGTATTTGGAGCCTTGACACTTGCGATCATACCGCCTTTGATTATTCCTGGGGCATCCTTGTCTGATTGGATTTATAGAGCTTTGATATTCTTAGTAGTTTCCTGTCCTTGTGCATTAGTGCTTTCAATACCATTAGGATTCATTGGTGGTATCGGAGGAGCTTCAAAGAGAGGAATATTAGTAAAAGGCGGCAATTACCTTGAAGCGTTGAACAATGTTGAAGCAGTTGTCTTTGATAAGACAGGGACATTAACCAAAGGTGTGTTCAAGGTTACTGAAATAAACCCTCAAAATGGGTATATAGATAAAGAACTTATAGAATACGCTGCTTATGCAGAAAGCTATTCAAACCATCCGATTGCACTTTCAATCATAAGTGCCTACAATACTGAAATTGATAAAAATCGCATTGAAAACTATCAGGAAATAGCTGGGCATGGTATCAAGGTTAATGTCGATGGAAAAGAAGTCCTCGTTGGTAATACCAGATTAATGATCAGTGAAAATAATGAATGCAATGAAGTTGATGCTTTAGGTACTGTAGTGCATGTGGCAATAGATAAAAAATATGTAGGTAATATCGTGATTTCAGATGAAGTGAAGGAAGATTCAGCAAATGCAATTAAAGAGTTGAAAGCTCTTGGCATTGGGGAAACAATTATGCTGACGGGGGACTTGAAGATAGTGGCGGATAAAATTGGTAAGAAGCTAGGATTAGACGAGGTTTATTCTGAACTGTTACCTGCAGGTAAGGTAGAAATAATTGAATCCTTGGAAGCTAGAATGTCCCAAAAGGGGAAAATTGTATTTGTTGGCGATGGGATTAACGATGCGCCGGTACTAGCAAGAGCCGATATAGGTATAGCCATGGGGGGTTTAGGCTCGGATGCTGCGATTGAGGCTGCAGATGTTGTAATTATGACCGATGAGCCATCAAAGATAGCAACTGTTATTAAGATTGCAAAAAGAACAAGGAGCATCGTGATTCAGAATATAGTGTTTGCATTAGGAGTTAAAGCCATGTTCCTTGTATTAGGAGCAATAGGCGTGGCTTCAATGTGGGAAGCAGTGTTTGCAGATGTTGGGGTTGCTGTAATTGCAGTTTTAAATGCAATGAGAGCACTGAATATGAAAAGCATATAGAAAGTAGATCAAGGGTTAACAACTTAATGACTTAACGGTATTAGAGCCCTCTGAATCTTATAGCAACACAATTAATTCTAACGCAATGGCTTATGTTGCTATAATGAAGGAATGGAAGATATTTTGGGTATTGTTAGGAGTAAATAAGTGATAGAAGAGGTTGTTGAAATAGTCCGTGGGGCTGGACATTTGATGCTAAACGGGGACTTCGATGAGTTTCGGACCGCAGTTTTGATCATTCATTATATTGTACGGCCATGAGCTTATACAACAAGGATTATGCGAAGCCTTGCATGAATATCATGGAGAAAGTTTATGCCGAATGCGATGATATCCGCTGACTGGGTTTTGCAGCGCCAGAGCTGGTTTAACTTGCGTGCGGGCGGCGCGATACACACAAAACGCGTCACTAAATGGAAAGATGATTTTTTAGGAGGATAGGTAAATGAACATAAATTGCTTGATCGATGAAAAATTTAGCGGAGTTATATCCATAGTTCAAGGAGGTAAAAGCATTTTTCAAGGTGAATATGGATTTGCTGACAAGGCAAATGAGACCCCTAATAGAATCGACACAAGGTTTGGCACGGCTTCAGCTGGAAAAGTATTTGTAGCAACTGCAATACTGAGCTTGATTGAGCAGAATATGATAAGCTTTGATACAACAATAGGAGAGGTATTAAAATTTGATTTGAAGCAGATCGACCCGGGGATAACAATTAGGCAGCTGCTAAATCACACATCAGGTATACCTGACTATTTTGACGAATCTGTTATGGATAATTATGAGGAATTGTGGGTTGATACCCCGAACTATCGCATTAGAAAATCATCAGATTTAATTCCTTTGTTCATAAATAAACCTATGATGTATCCAAAAGGTGAACGATTCCAATACAACAGCACCGGTTATGTAGTTCTCGGTTTGATTATAGAGGAGTTAACGGGAAAAGCTTTCGATGTTTATCTGAAAGAAACTATTTTTAATACATGTAAAATGACTGATACCGGATATTTTGAATTTGATAGATTGCCTGCAAGATGCGCGAATTCTTACATATTTGATTCAGAGAGGAACGAATATCGTACTAATATCTATTCTGTCGATGCAAAGGGAAGCGGCGCAGGAGGGGCATTTACATCTGCGCATGATGTTGAAAAATTCTGGACAGCATTAATTAACGAAGAACTGATCAACAAGGAGTCACTGGAGATGATGTTTTCTCCTCAAGTTACACAAGGATGTTATGGCTTCGGAGTATGGCTTCTTAATGGCAAGATACCATCGTTTCAAGGTTGTGACCCTGGAGCTAACTTTATTACATCTTATGATTTGGATAAACAGTTGATTGTAACAATATTAAGCAATGTTGATTATGATGTAGAATTGCTTCATAATAAAATATATACCGCATTACAAATTGCAATCTAATAGCCCTAGGTAATTATGAAAGTGTAGGATTTATGCTTTGTCAAAGAAGGGGCAGCGTAAGAGATATTCATGATTTACAATGTGGTTCAATTAGATTGGGGTGTTTGCATGGAGCTGCTGAAGGAGATTGTAAGAAAGCAAGGTATTAACTTTGCTGGAAAGACAGTTTATAGAGAAGCTGTCAGGGGAGTTATAATTAAGGACAGGACTCTGCTAATGATATACTCTTCAAAAGATGGGGACTATAAATTCCCTGGGGGCGGCGTTGATGCAGGTGAAACGTATGAAACCGCACTTGTTAGAGAAATAAGGGAGGAATGCGGGGCAACAGTATTATCAATTAATGCTGAACTTGGGAAAGTAATTGAGTTTGATGTTCCTATTATTGAAGAAAATTATGATGTTTTCAAAATGGTTTCTTTCTATTACATATGTGAGGTTAATCCAAACTTTGGGGAGCAGTCGCTAGACCAATATGAGAAAGATTTAGGATTCGAACCTATATGGGTAGATATTAGTAAAGCTATTTCGACAAATCAGATGTTGATAGATTCAAATAACTTTCCACGCTGGACACCAAGAGAAACATTTGTACTGAAGTATGTAAAGGAAAAATTCAGACTATAAGTTTTCCATATGCACTAATTGAAGGTGGATATAGAAATCTGGGCTAAATTTTGTTTAAGATTTTCCAAAGCTTCCTCCAGCACTTCAATTGAATCAATAAGCTTTATTGCAGAAGAAAGGAACTTAATAAGAAGCTGGATGAGATGCTTGAGGTTTGGCTTGGATAAAACAAGTTTACATTGCCGCCAAGTATCTGATTGGAGATCAAGCCTTCAAAGTAATTATCAAGGTTGCATAAAGGCGCGTACCAACTGGAACGCGCCACAAGCCTCGGCCGTAAGATAGATGCCCTCGGTTTTTTCGGAATGCTCTTCTTGAAATATCAGACTCAATGAGGTAGTTCATGAAATAAGAGAGCAGCGGTCCCCTGTCAGCATTTACGCATGAGACGAATATAGAATTCCACAGCCCGTTTTACCACCTCGACCCGGATGTGCTCGTCATTACCGTGGATGCTGCTGCGCTCATCGGCGGTCAGGTCGGCGGCTGAAAAGCGATATACATGATTGGAGATACGGCCGTAATGGCGGCTGTCAGAGCACTGGACCATAAGATATGGGCTGACGATACAACCCTGCCAGGTCTCTGCAACGCTTTGCGCAAGCTTATCCCAGGCGGGGCAGTGGGTCTGTGAAATGACACTGGGGTTAACCGCGCCTTTACCCACTGTGAGATTCACGCTCTCGTCTGCTATAACGCTTTTAATATATTCCACTGCGCTGTCTATATTATCGTGAGGGTTGAGCCTCAGGTTGGCCACGAAAGTAGCTGAAGGCGGGATGACATTGGGAGCCTGACTTCCCGAGGCTTGAGTAAAGGCCACGGTGGTGCGCAGCAAGGCATTCATCTCGCCCCCTGATTTTTTACTCAATATGTTCAGAATACCGCCAAAGCACCAGAGATTAGAAAAAATCAAGCGGTAGATAAAGGCGGAGTGGCGACCGAGAGTATCAAACATTTCCGCCGCCGGTCCGGTGATATGCATCTTAAAAGGATGGTCTTCCATCCTGTGGCAGGCTCTTGAAAGTATGCCGATGGGGGTGTGGGGCTTGGGAGACGATGCATGTCCGCCGGCTGAGGAGACGCGAAGCTCCAAATTCATCATTCCCTTTTCCGCTATACCAATCAGGCCGCAGGGACGATTGACTCCGGGAAAGACATTTTCAACCACAGCGCCGCCTTCATCCAGCACAAGAGCGGGGGTAATGCCCCGCTGTTCAAACCAATCTACGATGTTTGCTGCTCCGGGGCCGTTGACCTCCTCGCCGCCGGAGAAAGCGAAATAAATATCCTGCTTTGGCTTAAAGCCCAGGGGAATAAGGTAATTTGCGGCGTACATAATGCCGTTGAAGGTGAGCTTGGTATCCAGACAGCCCCGGCCCCACAACACGCCGTTTTCATCGATAAGGGCGCCAAAGGGAGGTTTTGTCCAGCTTTCCTCATTCACGGGCACCACGTCGTAATGGGCCATCAGGACTGAGGGCTCGCTGTGCTCCATGCCCTCCCATTTTAGTAAAAAGGCTCTGCCGGGAAGTCGGGTGAGGGGACATACACGAGTTGCCTCCGGATAAAGCTTAGGAAGCAGCCCGATTAATTTTTCGAACTCAGCATCATCCTCCAGGGTGGAGTCGTAAAAGGAGACGGTGCGACAGCGTACCAGCTCCTGTAATGCTGATATAGCTGCGTCACAGTCAAAGCTCACTTCCTCCGGCTTCTCGGTTGTTTCCACCGGGGGTTTGAACATGGCGGCCCTAATCAGGATTATTGCAGCAAAAGTGGCGATAAGGGGAAGAATAATATAAAACGCAATCATTTATTACCTCCATCATTAATCCAGCATGCCTTTCTTATACATGAAGCGGCTGAACGCCAGAGTGAAAAGTACACTTACCGGAACCATAATTCCTACTGTCCCGGCATTCAGGGCGGGTAAAAAGATGAATAGTACAAGCATCAAAACAGCCGGAGCTATGGAAATCTTCCAGTTTTTTGAGATGAAAACCACGCCCAAACCGCCAAAAAGAGCGGGTATCAGCTGGGCAAAGGCGGGCTGGAGCACCGGGGATTGGAGTATGGGAGTTAGTGGAGTAATAAGAATTACACCCAAAATAATGATGAGAGTTGTCACTATGCTGGAGACAGCGATGGCTATTGTAGATACCACCTCGCCCTCCTCGGAGTTGGCATTCGCTCCGGCCTGTTCCAGAGCATTGAGCGCGCAGGGGAGCTTGAGGTTGGAGATATTGCCGGTAACAAAAGAGAGATAGGAGCCGCCGGCGCCCAGCATGGGTATGTAAGTGAAGGTCTCAATTATTCCCACAGCCCAATACATAGGTGCTGTGGCGATCAGACCCAGAATCAAGCCCTTAGAGTCCGGAAGGGCCTTGAAAATAACTCCTGCAGCTATTGGGAACATTAGCATAATTCCCAGCATTGAGAAGTTCCAGACTTTGCCCCATTTGTGTACACGATCCATATATTTTGTATTCATTGTTCTGCCTCCTAACCCAGCCATGCCGTGATGGGGATTGCGCTTGCCATACCCAGTACCAGACTTGCCGGCAGGGCATAATCGGAAATCCAGTGATATTTAAACTTTTTAACGGCCAAGCCCGCCAGGCACATGACAAGAGCAGATATTGCCATAATGCAGACCGGTATCAGACCTGCGGTTGAGCCTTTAAATATGTTGGACACATCACTGAATATGAAGCCGAGGAATGCGGCGATCATACCGATGAACATTGAGTTGGAGAAAATCTCGGCCCATTTCTTGTCCCGCTTTTCAAGGCTTATCATACCGCCCAGGACCTTCTTAGCCACCAGGGGAACCAACCATATGCCCACCATGATACTGATGGTCATGACGGTGGCAATGGTGACATATTGACTGGCAGTCAGGTTTGTAACCGAGCCGAAGGTAAGGCCCATGGCATTTTCTGCGTTGGTTGCGGCTATAGTCTCGTATGACAGAGAGCCCACCACGCTCAGTCTGAGCCAGGGCAGCGGAACGCCCAGGTCCTTGGACAGGGTTATAACGCCGATTACTATGGCTACTGCCGGGGCAATTGTAAAAATGGCGGCGGTCACGGCAATTTTTTTAAGCTTACCCGGGGTCATGCCGATTTCCCAGCCTCGTTTCCATGCTTTTACCAAAAAAAAGACGCTCTGCGCCAACACCGCAGCAATCACAATTCCGCTCAAAATGAACAATATTGGACTGTTTACATCAAATTCCAACGCGAATCCCCCCTAACTATGTTTCCCCTATTATATCACAGCTGACGACTGAAAACTAACGGAGCTAAATCCATGCGGTGTAGTACCGGCAGGAGTTCCAGTACCACCTAAATCTATTTTAATACAAAAGAATTACAGTAATAATATTATCCAATAATCTCGTGGCACGTTGAATACTGTTTTTCTTGTTTTAGATGAGATCATCACTTGGGTATTTCCTTTTGAGTCTGCAGTGACCGACGGAACACCTTTGGTGTAACACCGCAGTAGCGTTTGAATGTCTTCGAAAAATAATTCACATCCGGGATACCGCAGTATTGGGCGATAGTCTGAATCTGCAGCATAGTGCCGCGAAGCAGCTGTTTTGCCTGTTCCATTCGTCTTGCGTTGACGTATTTTGTAAGTGTTTGTCCCACCTCTTTTGCAAAAAGGGCAGACAGGTATCCGGAGGAAATGTTCTGCATGGCTGCCAATGTATGCAGAGACAAATCTCCTGCCAGATCTGCTTCGATACATACCAGTGCATTGCGAATAGGGAGAGAATATTTGAGCATAGAGTGCTTATTTACCAGACGGCAATAGGTTGTTACCATCTCCACTATTAGCTTGTGACCTGCGCAGGTCGATCCTGTCAGTTCGATCTTCCTGGCAAATGCGGAAGAAACGCTATCAAGATGCAATGGGTGAACAGTGCCCTGTTCAGCCGCTTTTCGCATTAGAGTATTCATAATTATACAATAGTTTTTGAGGTTACGTATCGGATCAGCCACCCGCTGTTCCATAGCAAGCTGGCTGATGTTTAAGAGCATCGACTCGGCCTTGTGTGTCATTCCATGGGAAACTGCCCGTAGCATATCGTTCTCATAGGCATAGCGCCGCTCCATGGCCTGCATTGTCAGCATTGTTTTTTCAGGAGGAAGCGGATTCCCCACCAGGGGAAAGGGACTTGCGAGGAGCTGATCTTCTTGCAGATCCACCATGGTATAAGTCTCGCTGCCGCCCCAAAGCACCTCTGCAAAGGAGTTCATGATGGAAAATAGAAAGCTTTCGTCGTTGAGAACGGTAATGCTGCCGTAATAGTTCTCCATTTCTTTAAACAACTGAGGGGAAACAGAGAAACGCTCTGCCTCCTGTAGCAGCTGCTTGTGTGTCAGCTGTACTGACATGTATGGCCCTATCAGCAGCACAGCGGGATTATCTCCCGGCAGCATTAGATATAGGTACTTGCACAGATAGGAGTCCGTCAGTTTATAAATTGTGTTTTGGGAAGCCTGAAAAGGCAACTCGAAGAAAATGCGGCGATACTCTGCCTCACGCCCAAGTAATTTCCGTATTCCCAGGTCCAGAGGAGCCTGCGGAAGTTCTTCCGGCAAAAGCCAGAGGAATTGCAAATGCATTTTTTGAAGGGTACTCTGTAAAAATCGTAACTCTGCCTGATACCACATATTTATCTACCTCAAACCGGAGAAAATTGGAAAGGTTCAGTAAAAATCAAGATCCTCTTTTTGATAATATCGTGCATTTATCTATATTTCTTAACAGAATAGATAAAAAAAATACTAAAACTACTGAAAATTATACTCACAGTTATAAGCCTAACTTGATAGAATGGATGTGATAAGTGCAAGTGAAGCGAACTGCGCTCCTTTAACGATTATATCACGAGAAAAGGGGGATACCCAAATGAGAAAAGCAGTCCAATTGGACGCAAACGGACATCGCAAGTTTGGTATACGTGACAGTCTAGCCTACGCTGCCGGTGACTTTGGCTGTAACATGAGCTTTGCACTGAAGGGCACTATGGCAATTTTCTGGACTCAATTTATGCGGATGGACTCCATCCTGTATGCAGTGCTGCTGATTGTCGTACAGATTTGGGATGCCATCAACGACCCGCTTATCGGCTCTATTGTCGACGCCGACAAGCGAAAATATAAGCGCAACAAATTCCTATCCTACATCTTTTTTGGTTCTATCGGCCTCATCGTGGGCGGCGCCCTGTGCTTCATACCTTGGCGGGGTGCACCCGACATAGCTAAGGTCATCATCTATGTTTGCGGCTACGTTCTGTGGGACGCCTTCTACACCATTGCAAATGTCCCGTATGGTTCTTTGTTGTCCCTCATCTCCAGTGAGCCTGCCGACCGCGCTTCTCTTTCTGCCTGGCGCTCTGTGGGTTCCTTGGCCGGTAACATTGTCCCTATGGTCATCCTGCCATTTCTAATCTTTGATGACAATAACAATATCATCGGCGAGCGTGTCTTTTTCGTAGCCTTGCTTATGGGCATCCTGGGCTTCATTGCCTTCCAGTTCATGATCCGTAATACTGAGATTCGTGTGGAGAAGTCTGTCAGGTGTAATGAAGACCAGCCCAAGTTCAATGTATTAAGGGCCATGTCCAACTTCCTAAGAAACCGTCCTGCCGTAGGCGCCACCGTGGCTGCCATGGGAATGTTCCTAGGCATGCAAGGAGCTGCCACCGCCGTTCATGTATTGTTCCAGTCCTACTTTGCAAATGCCAGGATTTCCGGCGTGGTTCAGCTGTTTGCTATGATCCCCATCTTCCTCTTCACGCCCCTGGCCCGTAAGATGGTTGTTAAGTACGGAAAGAAGGAGCTTTCCGTTGTAGGCTCCATCTGCAGCCTGGTGGCCTGTGTGGCTATGCTGGTTTTGCCCATTACTCCCGATATGTCCGGCTTGATTATATACATCCTATGCCAACTGGTCAACAGTCTGGGTATGGGCATCTACTCCACTGTCTCCTGGGCTCTTATGGGCGATGCCATCGACTATAATGAGTGGAAGCATGGTGTCCGAGAGGAGGGCGTCACCTACTCCCTGCACTCCTTCTTCCGTAAGCTGGCGCAGGGTATCGGCCCCGCACTGTCTTTGGTCATCATGGTAGCTCTGGGCTATGTAGAGGCCAATGAAGGCAATCAAGTTTTTGAAGTGGCTCTGAGAATGCGCTACCTGGTTGCCGCTCTGTATACCATGAGCGCCGCACTTCAGTTCGTCGGCCTGGGTTTGATTTACAACCTGGACAAGAAGAGTCTGGCCAGGATGAACGCCGAGCTGGGCGCCAAGCGTATCCAGTCAGACGTAGGCTAAGCTGGATTCCAACTTCATAAGCAGGATGAAGGTGGCAAAGAGACGACGTTTTGTTTACCGTTATTACAATAATGAATTAAGGAGGTACTCCCTTGAGGCATATATATAATTTAAACTCAAAATGGGCTTTTACCAAGCAGGCTACTGAAGTTCCCGCCCAGCTGCCTATGAACTGGGATTGGGTAAACCTGCCCCACAGCTGGAATGCCATCGACGGCCAGGATGGCGGCAACGATTACTACCGCGGCACATGCTACTATGCCAAGACTCTTGATAAGATGGATCTTCCCCAGACTGACTGCTACTATTTGGAGTTGCGAGGCGCCAACTCCTCTGCCGACGTGTATTTGAACGGCACGCATTTGGCTCATCATGACGGAGGCTACTCTATCTGGCGTGTAGATATCACAGAGACACTGAAACGTGATAACCTGTTTGTCATCACCGTGGATAATGCCGCCAACGATAAGGTCTATCCCCAGGTTGCCGACTTCACCTTCTATGGCGGCCTATACCGGGATGTGAACATCATCTGCGTCAACGAGTCCCACTTTGACCTGGATCACTTTGGCGGCACCGGCCTGAAGATCACCCCCGAGGTGTGCGGCAAGGATGCCAGGGTCGGAATCGAGACCTGGATTACCAACTCGAAGATGGGACAGAAGCTGCGCTACACGATCTTTGATGCCTGCGGCCTCGAGGTGGCCAGGGTGGAGACCGGTGGCACCAAGGTGGTGCTGGATATAGCCAACGTCCATCTGTGGCATGGCCGCAAAGCTCCCTACCTTTACACTGCCAGAATTGAGCTGGTGGTCAACGGTGAAGTCATTGACTGTGTTTCCTCCCGTTTTGGCTGCCGCACTTTTAAAATTGACCCCGAAAATGGTTTCATCCTCAACGGCGAGGAGTATCCTCTCCGGGGTGTGTCCCGTCACCAGGATCGTTGGGGCTTCGGTAATGCCTTGTTGCCTGAGCACCACAAAGAGGATATGGATCTGATCTGCGAAGCTGGCTTCACTACTATCCGTTTAGCCCATTATCAGCACGACCAATACTTCTATGACTTGTGTGATGAGCGTGGTATGATCGTCTGGGCGGAGATCCCCTACATCTCCCAGCACATGCCCACCGCCCGTGAGAACACCATCAGCCAGATGAAGGAACTGATTATCCAGAATTACAACCACCCCTCAATCGTTGTGTGGGGTCTGTCCAATGAGGTCAGCATGAAGGGAGACAAAGATCCCGACCTGATAGAGAACCACCATATTCTGAATGATCTGTGTCATGAGATGGACAAGACCCGTCCTACCTCCATGGCAGTGGTTTCTCCTTGCCCTATTGACAGCCCCTACGTTCATATTCCCGACGTCGTCTCATATAACCACTACTTTGGTTGGTATGGCGGTGACACCTCCATGAACGGTCCCTGGTTTGACAATTTCCATGCCAAGTATCCCAACACTCCCATCGGCTGCTCCGAATATGGCTGTGAGGCTTTGAACTGGCATACCTCGAAGCCTGTACAGGGGGACTACACCGAGGAATATCAGGCGCTCTATCATGAGGAGCTGATCCGTCAGCTGTTCAGCCGTAAGTTTATGTGGGCCACCCATGTGTGGAACATGTTTGACTTCGGCGCCGACGCCCGTAGTGAGGGCGGTGAGAACGGCCAGAATCACAAGGGCTTGGTCACCTTCGACCGCAAGTACAAGAAGGACTCGTTTTATGCCTACAAGGCCTGGCTGTCCGACGAGCCCTTCGTCCACCTGTGCGGAAAGCGTTACATCAACCGCGTCGAGGACGTGACAAAGGTCACCGTTTACTCCAACCAGCCCGTGGTAGAGCTGTTTGCCAATGGCGTTTCCCTGGGCAGGAAGGAAGCGGCCGACCACTTCTTTTATTTCGATGTGCCCAATGCGGGCGAGACCACTCTTACGGCCGTCGCCGGTAAGCTGAAGGACGAGGGCAGGATCAACAAAGTGGAGGTCTTCGACGAGTCCTACCGTCTGAAGGAAAAGAATGCTATTTTGAACTGGTTTGATATCACTATGCCCGAGGGATATTTCTCTCTGAACGATAAGATCGGCGATATCATGAAGACCGTGAGGGGAAAGCTACTGTTCATGGGGATGATTGCAAAAATGCTGCCGAAGAAGGGCGATAAGATTGCCGGCGGATTTGAAATGAACGATACCATGATGGACATGCTGGGAGGTTTCACTGTTCTGAGACTGAGCGGCATGATCGGGATCATGGGTGTTACCCTGACCAAGGAAGATTTACTGGATCTGAACGCCAAGCTCAACAAGATCAAAAAGGGCAGATTGTGAGAAATAACGATGACCGTTAAATACAAAGCCATGTTGTTTTCACATTACATCAAGCTCCTTGTAGTCCGAATGATGGAAGTGAAGATCCAATAAAAGTTGCATAAATCATTAAAAAGACATACCAAAAAAAAATAGAATGAGCTAGCTGATAGTAAA
This sequence comes from Clostridiaceae bacterium, assembly GCA_012730015.1. Classification (GTDB taxonomy): domain Bacteria; phylum Bacillota; class Clostridia; order Acetivibrionales; family DTU013; genus JAAYBT01. Next base: position 3,777 of record JAAYBT010000094.1, on the reverse strand, counting down.
TAGTTGTAGTAAATAGTTGCTGGAAGGCTACGCGCTTGATTTCATAAAGTATTTACTCTTCAGCAATAATAGGATATGATTTGTCATAAGGGCTGTAGAAGAGTCAAAAACGGATATGCTGATTAGCATAACTTTCTAGTCAGTAAGAGCACTACAGGTTAGCAAGTATTGATTGTAGTGATAAAGAATAGAAATTTCATTACCTGAATGTAAGGTCATAATCATGATAAGCAATGCTATTGAGATAAGAAACATTACTTTGAAAAATCGCATAGCTATTCCGCCAATGGTATGCTTTCACTGGACAGACGATAACGGTTATGTGACAGAAAAAAATATCAGGCACTATACTGATCTGGCAAGGGGTGGTGCTGGTCTGATAATTGTTGAAGCAACCGCCATTACCAAAAGGTCCCGTCTCCATAATACAGAGCTGGGGCTTTGGGAGGATGGACAGATTGAAGGTTTTAGGAAGATTGCCGATGTTATTCATGAAAATGGAGCTAAAGCCTTCATCCAACTGCTTCATGCAGGTGGAAACGGAATCGACACACAGGCAGATGCACCCAGCAGCTTGAAATACAGGGACAGTATAAATGGTGTGGAAATGAGCAAGGCCAGAATCGACGAAACAAGGGAGGATTTTATTCAGGCTGCACTCAGAGCGCAGAGAGCAGGATTTGATGGTGTCGAACTGCATGGCTGCCACGGCTATCTTATTTCATGTTTCTTCAATAAAAGAACCAATAAAAGGACTGACGAATATGGGCAGGATAAAGCTCTTTTTGCCAAAGAGGTATTGTATGCTGTAAAAAAAGCATGTGATGATTTTATAGTCGGTATCCGTCTAGGTGCCTTTGAACCACTGCTGGAGGATGGAATGAATCATGCAAGATCCATCGCAGCTCTTGCTGATTTCCTTGACGTATCATATGGCGGTGACTGCGATGCATATGCTCCGGGTGGCTTCCCATGTTCACCTGCAGTATACGGTGCTATGTGTATTAAAAAGGAACTACCGGATATGCCGGTCTTCGGAGTTCATAATATCAATAGCAGAGAAGATGCCATCAATGCGTTAAATACCGGAATAGACATTATAGATGTCGGTAAGGCAAGCCTGGTGGATCCGGGCTTTGCCGGACACATTATGAATGATGAGCCATATGGCCAGTGTCTGCACTGCAAGAACTACTGCAGATGGAATCCAAATGAAATGGCAAACCCGGATTTAAAGTGCCCCGGCCGTGTTAAATTTCAAAAATGACATGAAGTGTAAAATGGCGGGGGCGAAAATAGCCGAACTTTTTGTTTTTACATAGGTCGTTAAAACAATTGCGACGGTATGATCATTGCTTAACTATTGACACAAGAGGTAGCATTGTCCAGCTCTTTGTATAAAAAAGTTATAAGAGGAGGCTTGTAAATGAGTAAATATGAAGATGGAATCAAAATTTTGGATGAAAAATTTGGAAATGGTAAAGACAATGTCATTTCTCTGGCGACAATCTCACTGGAACATGGTCCGGACGGTAAGTCACGGCCTTGCGTTCGCGATGTTGATGCTTATTACGAGGATGGGGTATTCTACATTGTTACATACGCCGAATCGAATAAGGTTAAGCAAATAATGAATAATCCGGAAGTAGCTGTTTCAGTCCATTTTGAAGATTTCTTCAGTAGTGGGGTAGGGAAGAATTTAGGATGGGTACTGGATCCTGATAATGCGCAAATAAGAAGCACTATGCGCAATGTCTTTAAAGAATGGTATGATTTTGCAAACAACGAGAATGACAAGAATTGCTGTATTGTAGCTGTCTATTTAACGAAAGGCACACTTAGAATCGATCACGGAGCAATGTTCTATCACTTCAATTTTGAAAACAAGACTGCAATATAGGTTGGGCAATGAGTTGTTTGCCAGGTGCCGCAGTGCATTGTTCGCATTGCGGTACCTAGCTGATTGCTTCTATACTTTATCATTGTCCGTAAACATTTGAAATCAACTGAGGTATTGGTTGATAGGTAAAAGGGGACCTCGGTGCTCTTTTTTGCAATTAATGTGTTCTTTTATCCGGGAAAAGGCCGGATTTATGGCAGTTTAGCCACAAAATAAGCCATTTTCAAGAATATATCTACACAAAGGTTGAAAAAACGTGCACCGGCCATATATGATAAAGATGACCTTGAGCATGGCTTCTCCTCAGTTATATAGAAAGCGTTTTGAAAGCCTATGATTATGATATTAATTAAATGTTTTGCAGCCTCAACATAAATAGGATAGTATTAGATTATCACCGGGCAAATAAAATATTACTAACGGAAGCAATATTGCTTTTTCGTTGATGGGAGATGTAAATTTTTGAGGAACAGGAATAAATGGTTGATATGTTTAAAGGGATTACTGACGGCGATACCTTTTATCATAGGTTTTATAGGGTTCATCAGTCTTGAGGGAGTCAGCTGGTCGTGGGCAGCTTACTATGCAGTTCGACTTTATGGGTTGAATACTGATGTAGGTGAAATCAACGGCCTGATTGAATTTGCAAGGTGGACAGCTCCCCTTGTGACGGCGAGCGCAATATTATTGATTTTCAAGAATATCCTGACAGCAGGGAAAAGCAGGATTCGAGCCTTCAGAAAGGATAGCTGCTCGGTATACGGTGAGGGAGAGGACGCAGAGCTTATGCTGAAGAATCTCGGAAGCTCAGGCATACGGGGCAATCTCGAGAAGCCTGTTCCATCAAAGCATCACATACTGATGCTTGATGACTATGAAAAGGTCATGGAGTTTTTTAACCGTGAAAGGAAGCTTTTTGTCAAAGAGAGTGCTCCCTGTATGTTCCATGTTCGAGTTAAGGATATCAGCGGAATGGCTGTACAGAATAATCACATGACTGCATTTTCCATGGAAGAAAACTGCAGTATGCTTTACTGGGATAAGTTCGGTGCAAAGAAGGGTGAAAAAATAGCGCTGATCGGTGATGCTGCTTTATGTGACGCTTTACTGGAACAGGGCTTATTAGTTAATATACTTTCCATTAACCAACGTATTGCATATCACGTCTGGGAGCCTGAGAGACGTTTTGAAAAACTTCATCTCAGGATAAAAGAAATGCTTGAAATGACAGGAGATATCCTTTATACATATACAACTGACTGGAAGGATGAACTTGTTCTTCTTGGAACCATGGACAGGGTCATTTTGTGCGGAGACATCAACAGTAACATAGTTAACGCGTCCATATTGCTCGACATGGTTCCAAATGTAAATATCCATATGTATGCCAGACAGGCAGAGAGCATAAAATCCTTATTGAGCAGTGACAGTGTAATATGCTTTGGCCTGGAAGAGGAGCTATTGACACGTGAAGTAATAATTAAAGAGTCTTTGACCCAGACTGCGAAGCTAATCCATAAGCACTATAGCATTAAGTACCCGGGGCTGCCTTCCTGGGAGGGCTTAAGCACCTTCCAAAGACGATCGAATATGGCTGCTGCAGGCTATTTTGATGTCATCAAGAGATTGAAGGTAGAAGGGGCTGAGCTGGAAAGCTTGACAGAACTGGAGCATATTCGCTGGTGCCGTTTTTATTACATGTATAATTGGAAGTATGGTGCCGTAAAGGATTGGAGCTGCAGAACTCATCCATCACTGGTGCCTTATAGTGAACTCAGCCGGAACGATAAAGACAAGGATAAGGAAAATGTCCTTTTGGCCTTAAGTGGTGATTGGCGAGGTTAATGTGCTTTATCAAAGTTAAATTAATTAATTTT
>JAAYBT010000093.1 GCA_012730015.1 Clostridiaceae bacterium | reverse complement strand
CTCTTCAAGCACTACTTCAAAAGAACCCCTATGGATTATCTTAACTATTACAGAATCACGCAGGCAATTAAGCTTCTTGAGGAAACAGAATTAAAAGTGCTTGAAGTCGCTATGGAAGTAGGCTTCGACAATATCAGCTACTTCATCAGCACCTTCAAGCACTATGTAGGCATTACTCCTTCAAAGTATCGTAGTCAGGGTAAAGCGAATTGAGACCCTAAGCGATTGCCAAAAGGCTCCTGCTTATCCCATCTCGACTATGATTTCAGACCTGCTGCCTGAAGGCTGTACCGGTACCTTGTCCACCGGCTCGCCATTTAAAGTGATTTTCTTCACGCCATTGCAGACATGGGCCTCATTTTTTACCTCTATTCTGTACTCGGCTCCTCGGAAAATCCTCATCGCCCTGAACCCTTCCCATTCGGATGGTATACAAGGGTCAATAATCAGACAGTCATATCCAGGCCTTATGCCAAGAATATACTGGCTGGAAGCCACCAAGTTCCATGCCGCAGTACCGCTGAGCCAGGAATTTCTGCCGATGCCGAACTGGGGATGCTCCTTACCCAGAATATTCTGCGGGTAAACATAGGGCTCCACCTCAAAGCGATCAGCCTCATTATTGTGTACCGCCGGAATGAGCTGTTTGTAATATTCAAATGCCCTATTGCCATTGCCCATCATTACTTCAGCTATCATCACCCATGGGTTGGTATGGCAGAATATTCCACCATTTTCCTTGGCTCCCGGGGGATAAGTCGTGATTCCTCCCTTTGTTGGATCATTCCGCACATATGAGGGATACATCGTCACTATGCCATATTTGGTGTTGAGATGCTTATTAATCGAATCCAGGCATTGCTGTGAGCGTCCCTTGTCAGAAACGCCTCCAAGTATAGCCCAGGACTGGGAGTTGATAAATATCTTTCCAAAGGTGTTTTCCTTGGAACCAAGCGGCTTACTTTCGTCATCAAAGGCTCTCTTGTACCACTCTCCATCCCAGCAGCTTTCATTGATGGCCTTTCTCATTTGCTCGCCCATTTGGGCAAATCTGGCCTCATCCTCTTTCCTCCCGAGATAAGATGACAGGTCAACCATTTCTGCGGCAGCCCTGCAGAAAAGCATGGCTGTGAATACACTTTCCGCGACACCCCTCCCCGTATCCAGATTCAACGTGTCGTTCCAGTCTGCACGGCCTGCCAGAGCAATATTGTGTGGTCCCTTATTGTTATTGGTAAATTCCAGCGCCTTGTTCAGATGCTCCCAAACAGTCGCCTCTGTCTTTTTATCGTTGAAATGTACCTTTGACTGTAAAAAGTCGAAATCTCCCGTTTCCATAACATAGGCATTGACAGCCAAAATCAGCCAGAGGTGGTCGTCGGAATACCAATCGAATTTTGTTACGGGAGCATCTCCTACACCGCCCTCGCCGGTCAACGGGAAGAAGAGATGATAGGCACGCCCATCCGTGTACTGGCACCTGAGCAGCTTAACAATCAATTCCTTTGCCTGATCTGGAATCGTATGCATGACACCAAGAGTATCCTGTGCGCTGTCTCTTATGCCCATGCCTCTTCCAAGTCCAAGCTGATATAGAGAAACGAACCTGGACCAGTTGAATGTAGTCTTGCACTGATATTGATTCCATACATTCACAAAACGATTCATATCCTTGTCCGGGGTCTCCACATAGAGCTTTCCCATAAAGTCTTCCCAGTGAGAATTCAGACGCTTCAAAGCAGCGTGCGCCTCTGCTGGATCAAGATATTGCTGTATGTCCTTCCTGATTGTCTCTCTGTTTTCTGCAAATCCCAATATGTAAACAAGCTCCCTGCACTCTCCCGGCTTCAGCTCTATTTCATTGCAAAACGCGCCTGCGCCGTTCGTCCTGTAGGAAATCGAGTTGGAGCATGCCCCCTGCTCAACGGCAATAGGGTTGGCCTCGGAACGATACCGTCCGATAAAGGTTTCAAGATTAGTATCGAAGCTGCTGACCTGCGCACCGGTCGCAAAGAAAGAAGCACTATCGTTGACATAATGAGGATACCAGGTGATAATTCCATCATCATAGCGACCCTGATTTATTTGCTGAACCCAGTCTACATTTTGCTGGTCCTTGACTGCATCCCAGAAGCAAAACTCAGTGTAGCTGAATATTTGAAGCTTTTTGGGTACATTAAGAGTATTAGTTAATTTTAGGAGCCATATCTCAAAATCCCTGTCGTCTGGAACAAAATATGTAAGGCTTGAGGTAATGGCTTTGTATTCTCCTTCGAGAACAGTATAGCCCATTCCATGCCTGCAGCTGTAGCTGTCCAGCTTAGTTTGTGAAGGCTGGTAGCCTGGGTTCCAATACTCCGCTGTAGCAGGATCCTTTATGTAAATATACCTTCCCGGTCTATCCATGGGAATACTGTTATAGCGGTACCTGGTGACTCTTCGATTCTGCGGATCCTTGTGAAAGCTGTAACCGCCGCCTGTGTTTGACACAATGCCTCCATACTTGCCGCTCCCGATATAATTGATCCATGGAGTGGGCGTATCCGGCCTCGTTACGATATATTCTTTTGCAACATCATCAAAATATCCGTATTTCATATGCTCCTCCTTAAGTTGACTTTTGCACGTATTTGACCTTTTTT
>JAAYBT010000092.1 GCA_012730015.1 Clostridiaceae bacterium | reverse complement strand
TTATGCCCCGGTAGCCTAATGGATAAGGTAATGGATTCCGGTTCCATTGATGCGGGTTCGATTCCTGTCCGGGGTACCAAAAGCTTACTGAGAGAGGTCGATTGCAGATGCAAGCGGCTTCTTTGCGTTAAAGCCGATTGAAGAACGGCAATCGAATGCAGCAAGGAAACGAGGCAAAGCAATATGACAGGAAATTATGGCGAAGGACATGAGCTGGCAATAAAAATAGGCCCAATAGCAATTGATAACAAGATATTCCTCGCGCCAATGGCGGGTATTACAGACCTGCCCTTTAGGGCGCTCTGCAGGGAGCAGGGTGCAGGTCTTGTTTACAGCGAAATGATTAGCGCTAAGGGTATGTATTATAAGGACGAAAAGAGCTGGAAGCTGGCTCAGCTTAGTGAAGGGGAGTTGCCTGCCGCCATACAGATTTTTGGATCGGAGCCTGACATCCTCGCCTACGCTGCACAGAAGCTGAACTCATCCATGGCAGCTATTCTCGACATCAACATGGGTTGTCCTACCCCAAAGGTCACGAAGAACGGAGATGGAAGCGCACTCATGTTGAAGCCGGAACTGGCCGGCGAATTGATAGAAGCCGTAGTTTCCGTTTCAGAAAAGCCGGTTACGGTAAAGATACGCAAAGGCTGGGATGACGAGAATGTCAATGCTGTTGAGCTTGCACTGATTGCACAGAGGAAGGGAGCGGCTGCCATAACAGTACATGGCAGGACGCGTGAGCAGTTTTACAGTGGAAAGGCCGACTGGGAAACGATTCGAAGAGTGAAGGAGGCTGTATCCATACCCGTGATTGGAAACGGAGACATCTACAAGCCGGAGGACGCGGTAAGGATGCTGGAGTCAACAGGCTGTGATGCAGTTATGGTTGGCAGAGGAGCCCAGGGAAACCCCTGGATTTTCAGCAGGATTAACCATTTCTTAAAAACCGGGGAGCTACTGGAGGAGCCATCAACAGACGAAAAGAGGGCGATGATGCTGCGGCATCTGGACATGCTTGTGGAGCTGAAGGGTGAATATACGGGAGTTCGGGAAATGCGCAAGCACTTAGCTTGGTATGTAAAGGGGCAAAGAAACTCAGCGCAGTTTAAGGACAGAGCCTTCAAAGCTGTCTCGAAGGAAGAAATGACAGAATTGATTAGTGGACTGTGACTGTATGATTATTCTAGTAATGCGGCGGTGCTGTCGTATTAGACAACTGCTTATTATGACAGACTGGTGCAACATCCTTTACAAGTCATTTCTTTTGTACTAAAATAATAAAAGAATGTATGTTCGGGAGGCGCATATGAATCTGGGGCAAATGCTGGACTATTTTAAGGGATCCGAGAAGATGACAAGTAACGTTACCTCCTGGGTGGAGATGCCTGCACGGGAAGCGGTATACTCAGATTTCCCGGAATTCATTGATGACCGGATTAAAGCGGCGCTCGAAAGAAGGGGAGTATATAAGCTGTATTCCCATCAGGCCAGCGCCATTGAGGTGGTTCACGATGGAAACAGCGTTGTGGTTGTAACGCCAACCGCATCGGGAAAGACGCTTTGCTACAATGTTCCGGTGCTCGATGCCATAATTAAGAATGAGGAGTCAAGGGCACTTTTTTTATTTCCTACTAAGGCTCTTTCTCAAGATCAGACTGCGGAGCTTCATGAACTGATTACGGAAGCTGGAGTAGATGTCAAAACCTTTACCTACGATGGAGACACGCCCCAATCCGCCAGGAAGGCCATCAGGCAGGCGGGACACATTGTAGTGACAAATCCGGACATGCTTCACAGCGGTATCCTTCCTCATCATACAAAATGGACAAAGCTTTTCGAAAACCTGAAATATATAGTCATTGACGAGGTGCACCATTACAGGGGTGTGTTTGGCAGTCACCTGTCAAATGTGCTTCGGCGCCTAAAAAGGATTTGCGCATTCTATGGCTCAAATCCCCAGTTTATATGCTGCTCAGCCACCATTGCCAATCCTGTCGAGCTGGCATCTAGGATTACCGACGTGGATATGAAGCTGATTGACAATAATGGTGCGCCCAGCTGCGCGAAGCATATTATTTTCTATAATCCGCCGCTGGTAAATAAGGAGCTTGGTATCAGAAGGAGCAGCATGCTCGAAGCGGAAGGCATTGCTGAGGCATTGATTCGTAACAAGGTTCAAACCATAGTATTTACCAGAAGCAGGCTGAATGTTGAGGTGCTCGTAACTTACCTGAAGGATATTTATCAGGGCAGCCAGGAAGGCGATAGGAGAGTTCGCGGGTATAGAGGCGGCTATCTGCCCAACCTGCGGCGGGAGATAGAAAAGGGGCTCCGTGATGGCAGCATCACTGGCGTAGTGTCAACTAATGCTCTGGAGCTGGGTATTGACATCGGCGCATTGGAGGCCTGCGTTATATGCGGTTATCCGGGCACTATAGCAAGCACCTGGCAACAGATGGGTCGTGCCGGGCGCAGAAACGGTGTATCAGCGGCTTTTCTTGTAGCAAACAGTAGCCCCTTGGATCAGTATATTATCAACAACCCGGATTACTTTTTTGGGAAGAGTCCGGAGAACGGCCTGATAAACCCCGACAACCTGGTAATCCTATACAATCATATGAAATGCGCCGCTTTTGAGCTACCCTTCGAGGAGGGTGAAAAGTACGGCGTTGAAACAACACAGCAGGTACTGTCCTACATGGAGGAGGCAAAGCTGGTGCGGCATGTTGGCAATCGCTGGCACTGGATGTCTGATGTTTTCCCTGCCAATGAGATCAGTCTGCGCAGCGCATCGAACGAGAATTTCATCATTATTGATATATCGGATCCCAAGCCGGTGGTCATTGGTGAGATGGACCGCTTCAGTGCTCCGATGCTTCTTCACGAAGAGGCCATATATATGCACGAGAGTGTTCAATATCAGGTGGAGGAGCTGGACTTTGATGATAAAAAGGCTTATGTGCGCAGGGTGAATGTGGACTATTATACAGATGCGAACCTGGCAGTTGACCTTAAGGTTATAGATGTTTTCAGGCAGGATAAAGGAGGGCTTGTGCAAAGAAGCAGCGGAGAGGTATCTGTGAGCTCCCTGGTCACCATGTTTAAGAAGATTAAGCTGCATACTCATGAGAATATCGGATCGGGGCCTGTTACGCTTCCGGAGCTGGAGATGCATACCACGGCTTACTGGGTCAGCTTGCCGGGAGAGTTGCCGGGAATGTCCCAATCAGATCTGCAAAATGGCCTTATGGGCATCTCTAACGTGTTGGCGAATACCGCACCCATTTACCTGATGTGCGATCCAAAGGATATCCAGGTGGTTCATCAGGTGCGCGCTACCTTCACACAGCTGCCTACGATCTATATCTATGACAGCTATCCAGGAGGCATTGGCTTCAGTGATAAGCTCTATGAGCTGCATGAGGAGTTGTTTGAGACAGCAGAGGGCATGGTAGGCAGCTGCGGCTGTGAATCGGGCTGCCCTTCCTGCGTGGGGCCGCTGAACGAGTTTACCGGCACAGGCGATCCGAAGGAGCTGACATTGAGCCTGATTCGGCTTATTAGGCAAAAGGGAGCATAGCCATGATATAACAGGTTACCGGGGAAGGGGGCGTAATGAAGTGGATTTAAGAAGCAAGCTTGGGCTATATCAGGAGGGTATCGGTATGATGCCGGAGCAAAAGAGCAATAAAAACGGCTGTGATATTCATGATTTGATCCAGGGAGAAGTCCTGACCAACGAACAGGGCACTTGCTTTCTTGTTGAAAAGAAAATCCCTATGTCTACCCTTTATGGTGGCTATAGGCTTGGTGCGGCTTTGGAGGTTGGAAGTGATGCAATCACTGCATTGGGCGGGGTTGACTGCCAAATGCTGGAAACAACGAGCAAGCTTCTATATCTTGACACGGAGACGACGGGACTGTCGGGCGGTGCCGGTACAGTAGCGTTTTTGGTGGGAACCGGCTTTTTTGAGGGAGACTACTTTGTAATAAGGCAATACTTTATGCGGGACTATGATGAAGAGGCAGCCATGCTTGAGGAGCTGGCACAACTGTTTACTGAGCATCAAGGGTTTGTGACCTTTAATGGGAAGGCCTTTGACATCAACCTGCTCCAAAGTAGATTTATTTCCAACCGCTTCAGACCTTTCTTCAAGGATCTGCCCAATCTTGATTTACTGTATCCGTCCAGGCGTGTATGGGGGCTTAAGCTTGAAAGCTGCAGGCTTTCTTCCCTGGAGGAAAACATACTCAGCGAATACCGAATCGATGATATACCCGGGGCTCAGATCCCTTATGTATATTTTAAGTATCTGGAGGATAGGGATGCTCGGGAAATAAAAAGGGTCATAAGCCATAACGAGTCAGATATTCTCTCAATGGTTTCACTGCTGTCGAAGCTCTCTGATATGATGAGTAACCCGTTTTCGCAAACAGATGGGGGTTTTGAGCTTCTGGGTGTCGGCAGGCTCTTTGAAGCAAACGGAAGAACTGAAGAACAGCTTGAATGCCTTGAGGCGTGTACTGAATCGGAGCTTTTTACTGTAAGGATGAATGCGGTGAAGCGGCTTACAAAGGTATACAAGAGAAAGGGCAGCTATGAGCAGGCGCTGGATCACTGGGAGGCCTTGGACGCCGAAAATCCTGAGTTCGAAACCTTCCATCTTATCGAAATGGCCAAGTACTATGAACACAAGTCAAAGAATCCTCTGATGGCCCTAAGTATTGTAGATAAGGCAATACAAAACTGCCTGCGTGCCGGACTATCAGGCACTAGGCAGTTTGAAGAGCTGAAAAAGCGTAAAAATAGACTTATGAAGAAAAGCCATACTTCACTGAAGCAACCTACATGGAAAGAGCCCCGGACTGGCTGGGAGCATCTGGACGTCTAGGAGTCCTTAGCCTCTCAATGGACTTTGCCCAGGAGCGTCGCATGTTTTTTACAAAGTGCTTGGCCAGTTCAGGGTCAAATTGCGTACCTGCGCACTCTTCGATTTCGTTAAGGGCTTCCTCGACTGACATACCCTTGTGATAAGGTCTGTCGTTGGTCATTGCGTCAAAAGAATCAACTATGGCAAGTATTCTGCATTCAAGAGGAATCTCTCGCTCCTTCAAAGAGTCAGGATAACCCTTGCCGTCCCAATGCTCGTGATGATGGAGAATCAATGGTGCTATTGTCACAAGCTCTCTTGAACGGCTTGCTATATTGTAACCGGTTTTTACATGGAGCTTCATTATATCATATTCATCATGGCTAAGCTTTGTGGGCTTATTAAGTATTTCATCGGGGACACCAATCTTTCCGACATCATGAACCTTAGACAATAGTACGAGGTTTCTCGCTTGCTTGTCACGCAGCTTCATTGATTCTGCCATAAGCTTGCATAATTCGGAAATCCTCTCCACATGCCCCTGCGAAACATAATCCTTCTCTGACAGGGCTGTCAAAAGCATATCGATGACTTTGCTTTTCTCGCTGCTTGTCTGGCTCATCTTGTAACGATACATTTCGTCATCGGCTCTGCGGTAAATACTATAAATATCTTCATTACTATCATCACCCGACGAAGCAACGCCAACCGACATACTGATTGGAACCATAGGCTTGCGGCTATTGAATGCCTCTGTCGCTTTGACAATCTGCTCAGCCTTTTCTTGAGCCTCAGAAAACTTTGTGTTTGGAAGGATTATACAGAACTCATCCCCACCGATCCTTGAGATAGAGGTGTTCTGGTCAAATACCTCAGTGAGTATGGCGGCTGCCTTCTTAAGCAGATTGTCACCGGCATCGTGCCCAAAGGTGTCATTGGTTATTTTTAGGCCGTCTATATCAATGGCTATAATGCTTAGTGGGGCTACTAAATCCAACATACTATTCATTTCAACCATTGTCTCCTCAAAATAGGGCCTGCTGTAAAAACCGGTCATGACATCAGAATAAGACTGTCGCCTAATAGTATCCTCTGCTTCTTTCATCATAGTAATGTCAGAGAAAATAATGCATAGATAGTCCTGTTTTGGAGAAAATGCTGATATCCTGAACCATTTATCATCGAGCCGTATAGCATCGTTTCTAAGCTTCTGGTCGCTTGCTGCAGCTTCTTCTGATACTGCATTGGTGTAATGAAGGGAAGATATTTCATCCGAATCTTCTTTAAAGGTCCTAATGCAGTCTGTACTTAAGCCTCTTATTGATGGATAAATTGTAAATAAATCGACGCCGATTAAGGCTTCACTAGTCAGTCCGGTATTTTTTGCAAAAGAATTATTTGTCTCGAGAATTGTGCAGCTTGCGATGTGTCCATTGGAGTCATAATCCAGCCTGTTATAGGTGAAACCGTCAATCATGTTGTTAAAAAGGGAGTTGTAGTTCTTCTCATTTTCCTTATAGCTCAATTCAAGAGACTGATAGACGGACTTCAGGTTCTTGACTACATATACCAGCAGCACTACCATGAAGTAAAACATACCTATATAGCTGCTTTTAGTATAGGGCTGCTCCGGTGATGTGTAATAAATCATTACATATCCATCCAGTATTCCGGTAAGCCCAAGTGCAAGTATACCAGATAGTAAGGGTAGAAAATCTCTTCTTCCCTTAGCTGCTGCAATAACAATAATAAATAGAAAATATCCGGTCGATATAAGCAAGAGTATGGTGAATATTTGGTCAAAGTACAGTGAAGATACCAGGTTCGCCATGTCAAGAGTAAATGCAGCAGTGGCAAGTGTTGCATAAAGGACACACTGGATATTTATTAATTGACGGTGCCCGATAATATCTGACTGTAGTGTTTTGCTAAAATAAATCAGGAGCCAAACCGGAGTCAGAAATATGAAGTAGTTTGACAGATATATGGCCGAAACGGGCATGTCGAATAGAAGCTGAAGAAGGCTGCTGTCGGCAATATACCAGCCGCCAATGGATAAAGCCGCTAACCCGAGATAAACGAGGTCGCGCCACTTCTCATGCCCAAACACTCGGATTATTATTATGCCCATACCTATCATCATAAATATGAAACCGTAAATGAAATACACTATATTGCTTTTAAATATATCCAAATATTGTGCTTTTTCGTTGCCCAATGCGATTTGGGTTAAATATCCGGTGTAATGTGCAAAGGGGGTAAATGTCTCTATGTAGATTGCTTTGCCGGCGAAATCAGGGGGCAGATATGCAAAATGCCAAACGCTGCCTTCGGTTCTTACCTTTTCGTTTCTATCAAAGCTGCCATAGCTATATATTAGCTGATCCTCCAGATAGACATTGACAGACTGCTGAGGCGCCCGGAATCTAAAGGATGCATTTTCAATGTTGGTGTTAGGAAGGGGTGCTTTTATTTGTATTGATTTATTTTTTTGCGGATTTGAAGGTCTCCCGGGATACTTAAAATCTATCCAGCCCTCGTCAGAGGAGTATGGGTCAGGTTTCTCGCCCCATCGATACTGCCACCCCGTGACTATTTTTATTGCCTCGCTGTCCTGGCTGATTCCGTTGCGTGATAATATCCGGTGGTCAAGGTCAAAAATGAACACTAGAAATAAGGCTGAGAATACAAGGAAAAAGACTATTAGGGTAATAGTTAAAGTAAAAGCTCTTTTCTTTATCATTTGTGACTCCCGCATTGTTTTTATATTAACAAACATTATTTATAATACCAGTAATTCACAAAAAAATAAAGCATTTTTGATTAAATTTTCTAATATGAATGAAGAGGGACAAATTTTTGGGGTGAATATGTGCGGAAGTCTTTTATAGGTGGAGCTTTTATCTTGATTGGAGCCGGGTTGATTGCAAGACTCCTGGGGTTTATTTATAGGATTTATCTGTCTAATCTAATCGGTGCTGAGGGCATGGGCTTACATCAATTAATTGTGCCTGTCTATACTGCTGTAGTACTGACAATAACCTCCGGAGTCACAATAGCCGTATCCAAAATGATCGCAGAACAGAAGGCAAAAAACAACAGGGCTAGCTATGGCAGAATCACCAGGAGTGCTCTTGTAATTGTAACGGCTGCCGGGGTGATTGTGTCAGCTATCATCCTCTTCAATGCAGATTTGGTAAGCATAAGGATACTTGGCGACATAAGAACTCGAAATTCATTGCTGGTTCTAGTACCATGCCTTCCGGCAGTAGTTGCAGCGGCAGCATTAAAAGGCTATTTCTATGGACTGCAGGAGGTTGTTCCTACAGCATATTCTCAGATCGCCGAACAGACAGTTAAAATAGTAATTATTTTTCTCCTTTCAAAGGACATAATTGGAGAGGGTGCGGAGTATGCCTGCACGGTTGCGACATTTTCCGCTGCGGCCGGCGAGATAATTAATCTTTTAGTACTCTACTGCGCATATAGGCTTAAGGAAAGGGGCTTTGTCTTACATGCCGGGCTTGGCAGGATAGATATTGGTACAAGGGTAAATGGTAGAGCGAAAATACACTTAAGAAAAACGCACAATGGTGCATCGCGTAAAGGATTAACATTCAAGGGCGCAGGGGTGAGTGCATATATGGAAGCAGCAGGGGGGACGCGTAAACGCAATATTGTCGTGGAAATGTTAAGATGCGCAGTGCCTGTCTCAGCTAATAGGATGATTATTTCGATACTGTCTGCCGCCGAACACATAATGATCCCTGTAATGCTTAGTTTAGGTGGGCTAGACGACAAAAGCAGTATGGAGATTTTTGGGCGACTCACAGGGATGGTGCTTCCACTAATTCTATTTCCATCACTTGTCACCAATTCACTTGCAACCACTCTGGTGCCTGCAATATCAGAATCTGTATCGCTAAAAAACTATAGAGCAGTAAACTATCGAATCTCAAAATCCATTCAAATAACCTTTGTGCTGGGAATTGTTTTCACCGCACTATTCTTTAGTTACGCTGATGAAATCGGTGAATTAGTATACAGGCGTGAAAAGATCGGTGATATTCTGCTAATGATGTCTTTTTCATGCGTATTTGTCTACCTGCAGCAGACGCTGACAGGAGTGTTAAACGGTCTTGGAAAACAGGGGGTTCTTCTAAGAAATACTATAGCTGGTTCTCTGTTAAGAATTGGGGCTGTTTACTTTCTGATACCTATTTATGGGATAAGGGGTTACATACTTGTTTTCACTGCTAGTCTTGTCATTGCAGAGAGCCTTAACCTGTTTGCAATAAACCGTATTACCGGCCTGGTTCTGGATATCAGGGAGTGGCTGCTGAAGCCCGGCTTGATCGGCGTCATAATGGTTGTGATTGGAAGGTATCTGCTCTATTTCTACAAGATATTTTTTAAGGAGGAGACTGTTGTAACCTTGCTGGCTATAGTCACAAATGTTCTTGCAGCGGCGTTTTTCATGGTGTTGACCGGAGTGCTAAAGCCCAAGGAGCTTATTAGTTTTTACAGTAGGAAGCAAGGCTGAGCAATGCATGAGTCGCGTTTCGACATTGCGAAAAAGCTAGATAAATTAAGATTAAGAGAGATATCCGAAGTAAGAGCAGAATTCTTTAATCCAAAGGTCAAAGATAGTCAAAATCAGATTTGCAAAAATATTTAGGAGGCTCTATAATGTAACTAAGGTCAAAGATAGTCAAAGACAGGACAATGACTGACAGGCTATCTCAGACGTTCATATAGAATTATTATTATTTTCCGGAGGTGTTATATATGTTTGGATTAGTACCATTTAGCAGAAGAACCAGTGATTTAGCAAGAAGGAACAACACATTTAGCCTAGAAAAATTCTTCGATGATTTCTTCGACGATTCCTTTACAACCGGCTTTTTTACCACGGCGCATCCCATTAAGGCGGATGTTCGTGAGAACGACAAGGAGTACATTGTAGAAGCTGATATGCCCGGTGTTAGGAAGGAAGACATCAGGCTTGAGTTGAAGGACGGAGTACTCACCCTCGGCGTAGAGCACAAGGAAGAGGTAAATGAGGAGAAAGACAATTACATCCGCAAGGAAAGAAAATACGGTTCCTACAGCAGAAGCTTCAGTGTTGATGGCGTAGAGCAGGAGAATGTTTCTGCAAAGTATAACGATGGAGTGCTTACAGTAACTTTACCCAAGTCTG
The DNA here is from genome assembly GCA_012730015.1 of Clostridiaceae bacterium. Classification (GTDB taxonomy): domain Bacteria; phylum Bacillota; class Clostridia; order Acetivibrionales; family DTU013; genus JAAYBT01. Next base: position 5,527 of record JAAYBT010000092.1, on the reverse strand, counting down.
AAGAGGTTAAGCCAAAGACACATAGAATTGATATCAACTGAGGGATGACAACAAAAGCCGGGCATAGCATAAGCCCCGGCTAAGAATCTTGACTGGATAGGGGTGGCAAAATTTTTGTCTCCCCTTTTCCTGTTGTTTTAATTGCATTTGCATTATTTATCAGCTTAAGCGATGTGAACAGCACCGCTGAGACAATCCAGAACATAAACAGGATTCTGTTGTAGAACCAGACATGGTCCACTAATCCCATTGCAGTAATTCCCGCTATTGATGATAGGGATGTCGCCAGGATATTGTTGAGGGCGGGATTCTCCTTTTTACGCACTGCCGCATAGGTATTTCTTGTCATTCTAAAGCCCATCAGAAAAAAGGTAAGTATAGCTGCTATTCCTGCCTCAGACCATATCTGAAGGAAAAGATTGTGGGTATGTGCGACATTTGTCAGCCCGAAGCTTTTATACCTGTTGAAAATTACGTTCCATACCCTTGTCCCGAGGCCTACACCGGTTGACCAATAATCCTTAAGCATCGAAATAGTCGAGTTCAGTATTTGCTTCCTATATAGTCCGGATTTATCATTTGGGTTAACAATAGTCCTAATCCTATTATATATAGGTGCGGGTAAGAAGGGTAGCGCGAGCATTCCTAATATCAAAAATATCGGTATGAGCTTCTTATTCCAAAAGAATAAAAAGATGAAAACAGAAACGGCAAATGCCACCCATGAGGATCTGGTGCCTGTTTTGAATAGAATCAGTATCACTGGCATCAGCATTATTGCCCAGATGAGCTTTTTGTATATAGCTTTCTCATTCAGAATAAGTGGGAAAAAGAATGGAATCGTTAATACAAGAAGCTCACCGTAAATATTCGGATTACCCATGGTCGAGTACACCCTGCCGCCCAGGTCCTGACTAATAGCCAGATCCGTAAAAGCCGGGTTCACCTGGATGCCGACAACCTTCCATTGATATATTCCATAAAGGGTTGTTAAGAGGGTACCGATGCAGATGAGCTTAATCAGCATGTTCAGATGATCGTAGGTTTGGATCGAGCTTATTATGATTATCATAGTCAGAAAGCTTATGAAGTAATATATCAAATAATTAATACTATCTCTGAAGAACAAAGAGGTCAGGCCTGCCATCATAATAGTGAGGAAAAACAGTACGGCGCTATAATCCATAGAGGCTATATCGAAGCTGCTCTTTGGAGTAATCATTGCTTTAAGCACAAAAACCATGATCAGCAAAATAGTCATATAAACGCCATACTCGTTGTGCCAACGGTGATCGGGGATAATCATTGTTACAATTAGATAGAGTCCGATAAGGATATGCATCCTGTCGGTCATAAATCGTGAAGCTCTAATGAGCACACTGCCCTCAAAGGCTTGCTGGAAGCGGCCGTATAAAAGCTTCAGCAGGCGACAGGGTAAGTTGAAGATCCATTCAAGTGCCATAGAGAAAATACTATTTGCCCAAAGGCTCTGTAAATTGTCAGTCCCCTTTATGTAGTTCAATATTTTACTGTTGCTTATTGTATTGTGAAAAAAACTTTTCATAATTATCCCTACTTTTGCTTTGGTGGTTTTTGTAGCGCTGTGGCTACTTCAAACCATTATTGTGCTTTAGCGATATCAGATATCCTTCCGGCTACGAATGTGCTCTTCCCAGCATATATGTTTATTGTCTGACCAACATAGTAGACGGATTTATCAATGGAGACTCCATTATTATTCATTACGCCCTCTGCTTCCATGGTCAGAATAAGAGAGGAGAACCCTTCCCTTGGAGAGGACACCTGTTGTCCCTCATCATCGCAGTCCCATAAAATTGATTCTCCGGTGACAATTTCAGTTATCTTGCCAAAATTCGAGTTTTGTACAGATTCTCTCACGGGATCCCCGACCTTTATGCTCTCTATAGAGCTATCTGGTGCACATTCCATATAGTATGTGATTTGTATTTTATCTTTCTCAACAGTGGGAGCAGCCACCCTGGATTTTGCAAACTTATATCCTACGCCGGCAATAGCTGCCACTATTACTATAATGATGGCAAAATCGATCCAAGTAAATTTTCTTTTAGCCATATTAATCCTCCTCCACATTTTCCGCACTATAAATTCTGCAGTAGTAGGCTGAAGTACCCACTCTTAAAGTCAGAAGCTGTCCCACATAATAATTTCTACCGCCCGTTGATATACCTGTGGAGCGCACGGTACCGGTGGTCTCAGCTGTTATATAAACAGATGAATAGCCATCTTTCGCGGACATTACCTGCTTCCCGTCCCTGTCAACACCCCAGGATGCAGATTCGCCGGACTCTATGTCCACTACCTTGCCAAAGCTGCTGTTTTGAGTTGCATCACTGACAGGATCGTCGAGATTTGTGTTTTCTACTGTAAATGTGTTGACTTCCTCCTGGTAAAAGACAACCCTGATTTTGCTTGTCTCAGTTGAAATGACCTGCTTGGGTGCGAAAAAGCCCAGCTTGTACGCTGCGAATGCAAGTACGACTAAAAGCAGGATAATTATTATTATATCAATTATGTTTACTTTGCCGAATAATTTACCGTTTTTATCAATCGTTGTCACCACATCCTTCTCATAGTTCTTTGGACTCATCTAGTACATAGGGCATCTTGTGGGGTATTTTGCGACGTATCACACTTTAAGCTCCGCAGCGCTATATACTGCGGGTATATATGAAAGCATGCCACTATATATTGTGTTGTGAATTTATGTTAAGGTTACATCACAAAAGCCCTGCATAAAGATTATATGTTTCTTCAGACGTTTTATCAAGGCTGAAATGTTCCCTGACATTTTGATATCCGTTTCGTATGTATTCATCCATCAGCTTTCTATCTTGGATCAGGCGAATAAGGCTTGTCGCCAGTGCATCCTTATCGCCGTAAGCAATCAATATCCCGCTTTTGCGAAAGCCGTTGACGATTTCTGCCGTCCCACCGCTGTCTGTGGATATAACAGGAAGCCCTGATGCCATAGCTTCCAGTATCGAGATGCCAAAGGCTTCGCTGCTGGAATGGGATATAAATATATCTGAGCTTTTCAATATAGTTCCTATGTCCTCCTGATAGCCTGTGAACAGTATGTCTTCATGCAGGCCGAGGGCTCTCGCCTTTTCTATGATTTGCCCATGGAGCTCGCCATCGCCGACCAGGACAAACCTGGCTTTGGCGGGAACAATAGAACTGCCTTCGAGCATGTCCTTGAATGTGCGAATTCCCTCCAGCAAAAACTCATGCCCCTTTTCCGGCGAAAACCTTGCTACGGAGGTGATGACGATATCATCATCGGAAATGCCCGCTTCTTTTCGGAAAGTAGGTTGCATGGTGGTATTCCAGTCCTCCGGGTCGATTCCATTATGGATAAGCTTTATTTTATCAGGTTGGATTCTCTCCTCTAAAAGCTGATCTTTGACCTTTTTACTCACGGCAATGATATTATCATTGTATCTAGTAAAAAAGCTGTTTGCTGCAATAACTGCTTTTGAGTTTTCGAGGAGCATATGCCTCGTATTTATTATTTTTACATGGTTTCCGAGTATTTTGGACAGAATGGCGATGTAGTTTTCTCTTAGAAAATGAGTGTGGATTACTTCAATTGAATACTGAGTGCATATTTTTTTTAGTTTACGGGCGGCACCGATATCGAAAGGACCTTTCATTTCAAGTCTTAACAGGTCGACGCCTGCCTCTTCAAAGGCTTTCACTCCATTGCCCTCAGTAGAGTATGCGACATAAAACCTGCATGATTTGTTGTGAAGCTTCGCAGCCAGAGAGGATATGTACTTTTCCGTACCGCCGCTACCCAGGTAGTTAATAAGATGTAGGACCTTAATCATTGGCGCACCTGCTCACTTGTAGTTTTGCGAGAATTGACATTGCATGCCTCATTTATGAGGTCATTATAACATGAATATATTGATATTCATGTTATAATTGCGCATCGCCGCTTTGCCAACACTAGTGTACGGGCAAAATCTCGGCGGCGCATAAATTCCGCCAGAGGCATATAATAACCTCATTTATGAGGTTATTATATCATGAATATGAAGAATTTGTGATATAATAACGCACCGCCGATTTACCACAATAACACGAGGACTAAATCCCGCCGGAGCCTAAATTCCGCCGGAGCCTTTTCAAAGTGCCCAAACAGGCACCACGCCCTATGAGTGGCGCCTTTTACCGGTTTTGGGCGGTCAAAACCGGCCATATAGAAAATGTATGTTTCATCAAAAAACTATAATTCCACCATATGCATTGTAAAAAATGTGAATCAAAACTATAATTATTGATATTGAGTAACAAGTTTTAAAAGAGCGATTGCAAAGGATGTCTATATATTGGCGTATGTCTGTATTTTGATATGTCTAATTGCAGTGTATGTTTGTATTTTGCAAGATGCCGCAATTTGCGCAGAAGAGGATGTGAGATGATGAAAGACCCCATTTGTGAACAGAGGCTATGTACGGGCTGTGGAGCCTGCTTTCAGGTATGTCCGCAGGGGGCTGTTTCGATGCTAGCCAATAATGAGGGTTTTCTTCACCCGCATATTAATGAAGGGCTCTGTAACGATTGTGGCTTATGTACCAGGACATGCCCCATTAATAAGATAGAGAATGTGGATGCCTCAGTGCAACAAAAGGTATATGCCTGCTATTGCCGTGACGAAGATGTCAGGGCGGCCAGCTCTTCAGGCGGAGTGTTCACTCAGCTCGCCATGGAGGTGCTTTCAGAAGGTGGCGTGGTATTCGGCGCAGGGTTTGACGAGAGCTTCAGCGTACGCCACTGTTTTGTGCATGACGCAGATGAGCTTGATAGCCTGAGACGTTCAAAATACGTGCAAAGTGATACGGGAAATACCTTCAAAGATGTGAAGACTTTTCTGAAAGAAGCCAAAAAGGTCCTTTACTGTGGAACACCCTGTCAGATTGCCGGGTTAAAAGCATATCTAAACAGGCAGACTCCTAATTTGCTGACCTGTGACCTGGCTTGCCATGGAGTACCTTCACCCAAGGTGTGGAGCATGTATCTCGATTTTATCTGTGGCATGTATAGTAGCAAAATAGCTTCTATTTCATTTCGGGATAAGTCTGAGGGTTGGGCAGACTATAGAATGAAGATCGTTTTTAGAAATGGAAAATGTTATTCTGAGAGAGCGAAGCGTGAGCTGTTTTTCATAGGGTTTGGTAAAAATATTTTCAATAGAAAGTCTTGTTTTGACTGTAAATTCAGACTAGCTAATACAAAGGCCGATATCACACTTGCGGATTATTGGGGGATAGACAAGCAAGAGGACGAGAAATTTCAAGATAACAAAGGTGTTTCGTTGGTAATCACACATTCGTCAGCAGGCGAGGAAGCCTTGTCCAAAATCAAAGAAGGCATCTATATAGAGGAACGCTCTTTTGACGAAGCTGTAAAGTATAACCCCAGGCTGTTGACCTCGGTTATGGAGCCTGCAAAACGCAAGAGCTTTTTCGACGATATGTAT
>JAAYBT010000091.1 GCA_012730015.1 Clostridiaceae bacterium | reverse complement strand
GCCGGGGACGCTTCTCGCATCGGGGACGCTTCTCTCGCGGCTCGCAGCATGCGAGTATTGTCCGATTAAGCTCACTAAGTTTTTCTCCTGAGATTTATATAATTCTTTTTGAGAATACTGTCTACCTATCTGAGAGAACTGTCCCCATTTTGCAAATCTCTCCTCACCTTCTAAGAATCGGTCATTTTGAGAGAACCGTCCCCCCTGAGAGAACCGTCCCCCTTGAGAGAACCGTCCCCCTTGAGAGAACCGTCCACCCTGAGAGAACCGTCCCCCTTGAGAGAAGCGTCCCCCCTGAGAGAAACGTCCCCCCTGAGAGAAACGTCCCCCAAAAGAGAACCATCCCCGGTCTCCCGTGGAAACAAAGCGAAAAAGCAAGCCAACACTAATACAGGCTAAAACATGACATGTGAACAGTAAAAGGCCGATTGATAAGGAACCGTATATTGTTGTCCCGACAGCTCCGATGATAAAAAGGGGTCCGGAGTTATTAGTGAAGGCCAGCAGCCTTTCGGCTTCAGCTTTGGTGATCATACCTCTATTTCGCAAATCTGATGTGATTTTTGCGCCAACAGGATAGCCAGAGATAATACCCATTATCAATGCAAAGGATGCGCTACCAGGGACATTAAATAGAGGCCTCATAATGGGATCCAGTAATTTATCAAAAGACCGCACAAACCCTGTCGCATTTAGAATTTCGACTGCTACATAAAAAGGGAATAGGGCTGGAACAATTGCGCTGACCCATAAAGCAAGCCCGTTCATAGCCGCTTCAAGAACCGTCCCCGACATCAAAACCAGGCAGACTACGAAAAGTATGCAAAGAGCAGGCAAGATTAGCTGCTTGAGATGCATAACCACTGAAGGCTGAAGCAATAGCATTATGAGGGCTAATAGGGCTGTGAGAAGAATTATTGTAAAAATCATAGGTTCAGCTCATTTCCAATCTTTCTCTAGCATTCTATTATCAAATAGTGCAAATAATTACTATGCTCTTGTCTTAGCTGGTTTTTATGCAAAAAATATTGGGGAGCTAATATTCTATTAGTCACCCCAACATTTGATATTGAGCGCTTCGCGATGCAAGATGTTTTGGTTCTGAAGTACAATAAACTGAGGGTATTGTACAAATTACTCTTCTGGAACTTATCGTTCTTAGTCTATTTCACTAATCCAATTGAGCTCATCCTTCAAAGCTCCACTCTGTATGCCGGTAATAGTCTCATAGAGCTTTGCAGAGAGCTCTCCGATTTTCCCCTCGGCCACAGTAATCACATTACCGCTCCAGTTTAATTCTCCAATCGGGGAGATAACGGCAGCGGTACCTGTGCCAAACGCTTCTACGAGCTTACCTGCAGCGTGAGCATCATAAAGCTCCTGAACTGCCAGCTTTCTCTCTGAAACCTTAATACCCCAATGCTTTAACAGACGAATACAAGAATCTCTTGTAATGCCCGGGAGAATGCTGCCATCCAACGATGGTGTCACAACCTCATCGCCGATTTTGAAAAACACGTTCATGGACCCCACTTCTTCGATGTACTTTCTCTCAACACCATCAAGCCACAAGACCTGCACATAGCCTTTATCGTGGGCAACTTCCTGCGCCTTAAGACTTGCTGCGTAGTTTGCCGGCGTTTTTGCGAATCCTGTGCCGCCCCTAACCGCACGCACGTATTCGTCCTCTATCATAATCTTTACAGGATTAATGCCAGAGGGGTAATAGGCACCGCTGGGAGAAAGTATTATCATGAACTTGTATGTGTTTGAAGCTCTGACTCCAAGGTAGGGATCTGTTGCAATAATAAATGGTCGAATATAAAGCGATGTGCCCGGCTCAGTCGGTATCCAGTCCCGGTCAACAGATACAAGGGTTTTAACTGCTTCGACAGCTAAGGCTTCATCAATTGGCGGGATAGACATTCTTTGATTAGAATTGTTGATTCTCTTCATATTCATCTCAGGTCTAAAGAGATTGATTTTCCCGTTCTTAGACTTATATGCCTTAAGACCCTCAAAAATGGCTTGCCCGTAGTGGAATACCATTGTAGAGGGGTCCAATGACAATGGCCCATAAGGTACTATGCGGGGATCATACCAGCCTTTATCCGTATTATAGTCCAATATAAACATATGATCAGAGAAATACTGACCAAATCCCAGATTTTTAGGATCAGGTTTGACCTTCGGACTAGTAGTTTTTTGTATTCTGATTGTTTGATTCAATGTATAGACCTCCTATCTTTTTCAGGGAATTTTACAGTCGATTATTGCAAAAGCCCGTTTGTATACACTTTTTATATTATGCAACTTTTTCTGCGAAAAATCTAGTATATATTTATAGGATCGAATAAAAAATAAATTAGCACGGCATATATTTCAAATCTTTCTGTAAAATAATATAATTATAGTTGATGCAAGAGTGCAAATTGTTATCAAGTTAATATTCAAATTACTGATAATAATGAAGGAACCAGGATTGTGAACTTACTGAATAAAATGAAGGAACCAGGATTGTAAACATACTGAATAAACAGTTGGTGTATCAGTAGGAGTGGCAATAAAGCTGATACAGCCAGCAGGTTGCCTCAGATGCACAGGAGGCCGGCGCTTTTACCTCATAGAATCTGAGCCGACGAGACAACAGTATGTTGATGAATTGATTGAGACATTTATCAATATGGAAATATTTTAGTTAAGATACATCAGGCGTTGCCAGACATGACCTTTTTTGCTATGATTACTTAAGCAGTACTACTGCAAATATTTGTCATGTTCCAATGTCAGGGGGCAAGGATGTCGAAGATGTTTTATCCATCTCTTATTGTTGACAGCATAAGGGATATAACCACAGAGCTTTTGGCAGAAAACACTATTAAGGGTTTGATTCTGGACATAGATAATACCCTGGTAGCAAATCATGTTGCTGAAGCAGATGAGAATGCGATTGAGTGGGTTGAAAGCATCAAGTCTGCCGGGTACAAGGTCTGTATTGTCTCTAATGCTGCCAAAAGCCGTGTCACAAGATTCAACGATAAGCTGCAGCTCTATGCTCTTCATAGGGCGATGAAGCCTATGGCAGGCGCTTTTAAGAAGGCTTCTAGAATGATGGGGCTCAAAAATGCGAATGTTGCCGTTGTTGGAGATCAAATTTTTACTGATGTGTGTGGCGGAAATCGCGCGGGCATGTTTACGATTCTTGTTAAGCCAATTGACCGGAAGGAAGGTAAGTTCGTACAATTTAAGCGGATTTTTGAAAAACGAGTTCTGAAACGGTATGCTGATAAAAGGCAGGGTTGAGAATGCGCTTGGATATGAGAGTCAACAGCAAGACGAAATTGACAGGATTGATTGGTAACCCGCTCGGGCATACTGTGTCACCTTTTCTTCAAAACAGCCTTTTTTCTTCAATGGGCATAAACGGTATTTACATACCTCTTTGCGTTCCGGATGGACGACTGAGGGATGCGGTAAAGGGCCTGGAGGCTTTTGGATTCATGGGCTTTAATGTAACTATCCCCTACAAGAGGGCGGTTATGGAGTGTTTGGATGAGATTAGCGAAGAAGCTGAGCTGCTGGGAGCAGTAAACACTGTTAAGATAACAGAGGATAGCTTAACAGGAAAGTTCCGGCTCTGGGGGCATAATACGGACGGTGACGGTTTTATTCGTGCTTTTCACGAGCAAGCAGGGACAAGCTTTGCAGATAAGAAGGTTTGTATGCTGGGCGCGGGAGGAACTGCCAGGGCGTTAACAATAAAGGTTGCATTGGAAGGTGCTGAAAGCATCTGTATTATTAACAGGACTGAATCAAAAGCACAAGAGCTTGCTGAAAAAGTCAAGCAGATTATCAAATCAAAGGCAGAAACAGCAACGGAATCTCGAAACGAGGCCGCTGCCGAATGCGTAAACGAACCAGATACCAAGTTAGCAAATGGGCCCACAGATGAACAGTTTAGCGAACCCGCGATAGAATCTATAAACAAGCCCGCAGTCACAATTGCTCCAGAGTATCTAAGATCAGAAGAAATTACAGCAGCTGCTTTCGGCTCCACTCAATCTCTGCGCGCGTTGGAGCAATGTGATATCATAATCAATGCAACATCGGTTGGCATGTATCCGGATATTAAGTCAAGCCCTCTGGAGGAAAGCTTTCCTTTTAGGCCGAATCAGATAATATATGATGTGATTTACAATCCTGTCGAGACAAAGCTGATGTCTTTGGCCAGATCGAAGGGATGTATTGCCATAAACGGGGCGGGAATGCTGTTCTATCAGGGAGTAAAAGCATTTGAGGTTTGGATGGATAAGGTTGTGCCCAAAAAAATATTAAATGATCTATCGAATGCCTTTATAAAATATTTAGAAAGCTAAAGGGTTTTTCATGTAATATGGAGAAATTATGCAAGGAAATAAATTTGAAGGGTATCGGGTATGGCTGTTCTATATTGTTTAATATTTTTATTTGGGCTCGCAATCGGATCGTTTGTTAATGTGCTAATATTCCGCATACCACTGAAGAAGTCTATTATTTTCCCGGCTTCTTCATGTACCTCCTGCGGTAACAGGCTTTTACCGCTTGAGCTTATACCGATTTTGAGCTATGTGTTACAAAGAGGAAAATGTAAGCATTGCGGAGTGAAAATTTCAGCTAGATACCCCTTGATAGAGTTACTGACTGCACTGGTATTTATGGCTTTGTTTTACAAATATGGTATTTCGGTTCCCTTCTTTGCCTTTGCCTTTTTAATGACTATTTTAGTTGCGGTATTTTTTATTGACATAGATTACAGAATAATACCAAATGGTCTGGTTATAGCCGGGATGGCCGGCGGAATGCTTCTTTTTATATACAACTGCTTCCGGCCTATGCCCGAGATATTTGGTGACGGTAAGTGGTGGACACCTTTAGCCGGCTTGCTGCCTGGATCAGGCTTTCTGCTCCTGGTGGCAATACTTGGGTCCCTCATCTACAAGACCGATGATGCGATGGGTATGGGGGATGTTAAGCTTATGGCACCCATAGGAATGTTTCTTGGCTGGAAGCTTTGCCTTATTGCGCTTGTTGTTTCGGTTGTACTGGGTGGTTTGATATCCTTAGCGCTTATGATTTTAGGCATTAAGAAAAGGAAGGATACCGTTGCGTTTGGCCCATTTATTGTTCTTGGTACCTTTGCGGCAATAATGTATGGGTGGGAAATGCTAAACTGGTTTATGAGGATTTGATTAGTTTTACAAACTGAGTTTCGGGATAAGCGCTATAAAAAGAATTTAACAGATAGTGTAAAGTAACTTATGAAAAACGCGATATGACACTATTTAACATGGGGAGGGTATTATATGGCACAGATTAAGAACTATATGGAGGAAATAGTATTCGGTCAGATGAAGGAAGTATTAATGGACATCAATGTTTGCACTTGTGATAAATGCATGCTTGATATTGCAGCTATTGCACTCAATGACCTGCCTCCGAAGTACATTGTAACTGAGAAGGGTGAGCTTTATTCAAAGATTAACAGCTTGAGCCAGCAGTTTGAGGTTGATATTATTTCGGCTATAACTAAGGCTGCGGTTCTTGTCAAGAGAAATCCAAGGCATAATTTATGAGTAAAATGCCCACGAAGGGATGGAAATGCAATATGTCAAAAAGGATAATTGTTATAAATGGCCCCAATCTAAATTTGCTTGGGACAAGAGAAAAGGACATTTATGGAGCGTCGACTCTTTCGGAGATAGCTTCTGCTGTTACAGAAGAAGCGAAGCGGATTGGAATGGAGGCCGATTTTGTGCAATCCAACCATGAGGGAGAGATTATCGACAAGATACATGAGGCAAAAGGCAGATATGATGTGATTATTATCAATCCTGCTGCATATACCCATTACAGCATAGCCATAAGAGATGCTATAAAAGCAGTTGAATTACCTTGTATTGAGGTGCATATGTCAAATATTCACTCGAGAGAAGATTTTAGAAGCAAGTGTGTGATTGCACCGGTCTGCCTAGGGCAAATATGTGGATTTGGAGCAAATAGCTACATTTTAGCGGTTCGGGCTGCGGCACTCTTGTAATGATGGACGATGAACGACAGCCACAGAATATGACCGGCAGGCGAAGATGTCAAAGGAAAGCTGGTCGGTGATACTACGAAGGATAGCCGCTAGACTATAGATGACAAGGAACAAATAACGAATGCAGATGACAAAGGAGAGGGTACTTTGACTGACTTATTCAAAAATAGACTTAAGAAGCTTCGAAATGAGCTAGGAATTAGATATTCAGAGGCAGTACTTATTACAAAGCGTGTTAATTATATGTATATATCTGGATTCACGGGCACATCAGCTATTGTTTACATAAGCGAGAACCGTGCAGTTCTGCTGACGGATTTTAGGTATGTAGAGCAGGCAACATCTCAGGCGGCGGATTTTGAGATTATTCAATATTCGGGCAGTGCTTTTGACAAACTAAATCAGCTTATTGAAAGCGACAGCATTCAAACGCTTTACTTTGAGGACAGGGATGTAACCTTTTATGAATACGATGAATATACTGCAAAGCTTAAGGTTGAAGTTTTTCTCCCTTTAGGCAAGACTATTGAGAAACTACGCAGAGTTAAGGATCAGTGGGAAATAGAGCTTATAAGAGGAGCTGTGGACGTTGCGGATAAGGTGTTTTTGCATATCCTTCCTTTTATAAAGCCAGGGGTGGCAGAGATAGAGCTGGCAGCCGAAATGGAGCATCATATGAGACGGCTGGGGGCTTCCGGACCGTCCTTTGACACGATTGTTGCTTCAGGTCAGAGGGCATCGATGCCCCATGGTGTTGCTTCCGAAAAGAAAATAGAAGCCGGGGATGTTATTACAATGGACTTCGGTGCATTATACAAGGGCTATTGCTCGGACATAACCAGAACTGTGTTTTTAGGCAATCCCGATAAGGAGCTGGCAAGAATCTATAAAATTGTTCTGGAGGCAAACCAGAAGGGTTTGGAGGCAGTCATATGTGGAATTGCCGGCCGTGATGTCGATGATGTTTCGCGGCAGTACATCGCCGATCAGGGATTTGGCGATAACTTTGGGCATGGTCTTGGACATGGAGTAGGTCTTGAGATTCACGAGGAACCTTCTCTTTCAATGAGAGCGGATTTATTATTAGAAGACGGTATGGTGGTTACAGTAGAACCTGGAATCTATGTGCCTGGGCTTGGGGGAGTTAGAATAGAGGACATGGTTGTCGTAAATGGTGCGAAAGCCGATATCCTTACGAAAGCAAGTAAGGAATTGCTGGTTCTGTAGAAAGTGCAAAAGCCTTATAAAAGTTTTTCTTGAAATATGTACTGTTTTAATTTATTATTGATTATTGAATACGAATGAACGGAGGAATTATTTGTATGATAACAGCAGGCGAATTTAGGAACGGTGCCACATTTGAGTTGGATGAGCAGGTATTTCAGGTGGTAGAGTTTCAACATGTAAAACCCGGCAAGGGAGCCGCATTTGTAAGGACAAGGCTCAAAAATGTTATTACCGGAGCCACAGTTGAGAGGACATTCACACCGACAGATAAAATGCCGAAGGCTCATATTGAAAGAAAGGACATGCAGTATCTTTATAACGATGGAGATTTATTCTATTTTATGGATACTGAGACATATGAACAAATACCGATAAACAAAGAGACAATTGGCGACACATTCAAGTTTGTTAAGGAGAATATGACAGTCAAAATACTTTCTTATAAGGGAAATGTATTCGGTATAGAACCTCCTACGTTCGTTGAGCTAGAAGTTGTTGAAACAGAACCCGGATATAAGGGAGATACGGCTACAGGGGCATCGAAACCTGCTGTGCTTGAAACGGGTGCCACTGTCAAAGTGCCGCTTTTCGTTAACCAGGGCGACATAATCAGAATCGATACGAGGATCGGGGAATACATGGAAAGAGCATAAGCTTAGGTAATTCGAGTTAGAAGGCCGGAATTTGAGGCCTTTTAATATATGGGATAAACCGCATTGTCGGCGGGAATATTAATGAGATGTACGTATAGTACACTAATTGTGTAAAGAAATGGAGGCTGTTATGAGTTACTTGAAAGAGAAGGTATCCTACTTGAAAGGATTGGCTGAAGGAATGCAGATTAGCGATTCAACTAATGAGGGAAAGCTGCTTAAGGCGATTATAGCCGTTCTTGATGATATCGCTATTGAAGTGGACGATATTGCTGAAATACAGGATCAAATCAGCGAGCAGGTAGACGAAATAGATGAGGATTTGGGCGAAATTGAAGGCCTTCTATATGATGTTGACGACGATGATGACGACGACGACGAATGTGATTGTGCCGAGTGCGTCGATGAAGAGGTATGTAATGCTCAATTCGATTGCCCTCATTGCGAACAAACAATTAATCTTATGGATGCTTACATGAAGAAGGATTCTGTACTGTGTCCCCATTGCCATAAAGATATAGAGATTGAATGGTCCTGCGATTGCGAGGATTGTGCAGAAGGCGAAGACGATACAGAGGATTGAAAGGCGTAGTTAGCTAGGTGGGTCATTGTAAAGTGTTGGCCCACCTTTTATATGGTCTATGGTCACTTATGGAGTTTGCCGGCTAGAATTATTTAGGGGTGTTTTATAATGACAATTGGAAAAGTGCTAAGAGAGATAGTGGAATGGGTTGTTATATTTGCAACGGCTTTCATACTGGTAGCGTTGCTGAATACAGCTGTTTTCGCGACAACACAGGTGCGACAGACTTCTATGCAGGACACGCTGATAGAGGGACAGCATTTGTTTATTGAAAAATTGGGCTATACCTTTGGTGATCCGACGAGAGGAGATATCATTGTTTATATAGAAAATGAGCTTCCGGAGAAATATATTGATAGGGTCAAGGTATTTCTTACGGATATTTCGGATGTATTCAAGCCAATCGAGAGAAAGACAAATATCCGTCTTGTGAAGAGGGTAATTGGTGTTCCCGGGGACGAAGTGGATATTAGGGACGGAAAGGTTTATCTCAATGGTACGGAGCTAGAAGAAGCCTATGTTAAGGGAGAGACCTACCAGAGAGAGTTTTCTTTCCCGGTAAAGGTACCCGATGGGAAATACATAGTACTTGGAGACAATAGGGAAGTCAGCAAGGATAGCAGAACTTTTGGACTTATTGATCGCAGGCAGGTTGAGGGAAGGGCAGCATTTAGGTTCTGGCCGATAAATAAAATTGGCGTGTTGCGATAAAAAACCCGTGTTTGCAAAATTCTAGCCGTTCACAATAGTGATCGGTTTTTTTGTGTTTAGGCATCCTGTGAGATTTGAGAGAACCGTCCCCCCCCGAGAGAAGCGTCCCCCAAAAGAGAACCGTCCCCCCGAGAGAACCGTCCCCAGGGATACCCAGGGACTATTACCCGTATTATGGACTCTTTATTCAAATCCTTTTACCAATAATAGTCTGGATTGGTGCCAAAATCAAAGCTCGCAAGATGCAAAATCATATATTGACCAGAGGCTAGCACGGAAGTAGTCATAAAATTGGACAAAGCCTAATAATTATACTAGTGACTGCGATGCTTTTGTGGATGCGCTGCAGATACCAACAGAAAAGGTGAGGAAGCACATATGGGAAGCGGTGGGGGACCAAGCCTGAAAAACACCAGTACAAGCTGCCTTAGACGGGATATATTACCCATGCTTGCAAGGAGAGTGGCGTCAGCTATAGAAGGTGCTATAATTTATGGCCTCGAACCTCTTGAAGAGATACGTCTGAGAGCTTATAAGCCGCTTGTTCTACAAAATTACTATAGGGAATGGTTTATCGGAGCAGGGAATTTATTATCAGCTAAACCCTCAGGGGCTTTTATTGTAACACAAGAGGATATCAGAGCTACACTTGAGCTGATGAGCGAAAATTCAATATATGCTTATCAGGAAGAAATCAGAAATGGCTATATAACCATCAAAGGCGGGCATAGAGTCGGCCTTGCCGGGCGGGTAATTCTCGATGGTCCTCTTGTGAAAAACATAAAGGATATATCTGGGCTCAACATCAGATTGGCAAATCAGATATTTGGCTGCTCACAAAAAGCAATCAAGTATCTTAT
>JAAYBT010000090.1 GCA_012730015.1 Clostridiaceae bacterium | reverse complement strand
GCCCTGCCTCCCGCCTTATTCTCAGTGATCCACTTGGAGGCGAAGGTGCCATTTTGTATCTCAGTAAGAACCTTCTTCATTTCTTTTCTGGTCTCATCAGTAATAATTCTTTTGCCTACCATGTAATCGCCGTATTCTGCCGTATCACTAATGGAATATCTCATGTAGGAAAAGCCACCCTGATTAATCAGATCAACGATGAGCTTCATCTCATGGACACACTCAAAATATGCACTCTCAGGCTGATAGCCGGCTTCCACGAGTGTTTCAAAGCCAGCCTTCATCAGCTCAGTGACACCGCCACAAAGAACCGCCTGCTCACCAAAAAGATCCGTTTCAGTTTCTTCCTTAAATGTAGTCTCAAGGATGCCTGCTCTGCCAGCGCCAATCCCCGATGCATAGGCCAAAGCATAATCCTTGGCTTTCCCTGATGAGTCCTGGTGAATGGCAATCAGCGAAGGAACGCCCTTCCCCTCGACATACTGGCTTCTAACCGTGTGTCCGGGTCCCTTTGGAGCAATCATTATTACATCCACAGCCTTCGGTGGCTTTATCTGTTGAAAATGGATGTTGAAGCCGTGAGCAAAGGCAAGAATGTTGCCGTCCTTAAGATTTGGCTCAATGCTCTCCTTGTATATGCCTGCCATGACCTCATCAGGCGTAAGAATCATAATCAAATCAGCGGCCTTTGCTGCCTCTGCCGTATCCATGACCTTCAAGCCATCATCGGAAGCCTGTTTCCTCCTTTCAGAGTTTGCTCTGAGTCCAACTACTACATTTACACCACTTTCCTTAAGATTCTGCGCATGCGCATGTCCCTGGCTTCCGTATCCTATTATTGCTACTGTCTTATTTTTTAGCAGTTCAAGGTTGCAATCACTGTCATAATACATCTTTGCCATTAATCTCACTCCTCCTCATTATTAGTTACCTTTATAATCCGATTGCCTCTCTCGATAGCAATGGTACCCGTTCTCACTATTTCCTTAATACCAAACTGTCTGAGCATATCCTCCAGAGCCGCTACCTTATCACTATCACCGGAAACCTCAATTGTTAGCGTGGTCTTGGATACATCAACGATATTGGCTCTGAATATCCCCACAATCTGAATAATTTCCGTCCTGTTGGAGGCATTTGCGGTTACCTTAATAAGTGTCAATTCTCGCTTAATTGACTCCGACACATCAAGCTTTTTGAGTTTAATGACATCAACAAGCTTATTCAACTGCTTACTCACCTGCTCAACTGTATGCTCGTCACCGTCCACAACAATAGTCATCCTTGAGACTTCCGGATTCTCTGTTACCCCCACAGCAAGGCTGTCAATGTTGAAGCCCCTTCTGCTAAACAGTCCGGCAACTCTTGATAGTACGCCCGCATGATTTTCAACCAACACTGATAATGTATGCTTAGCCATTGTCCCCACTCCTTTCAATTCCAACCTATTCAAGTACCCTTCTATCGGTAAGCGGCAGGGTTACTTATCAAGCAGCCCTCTGCTGAAACACTCTGCTACAAGGTCGGCTCCATCGGGTCTACGATGCACTCGAGCAGGTAGGGCTCATCGTCTGCCGTAAGCCGCTTCAGTGCGTCCTTTACCTGTGAATTAGAGGATATCCTCTCTCCCTTAAACCCGTAAGCGGCAGCCAGTGCAACAAAATCGGGGTTTTTGTCCAGGCACACCTGAGAATAGCGGCCTTCATGCTTACTGAGCTGCAATTCGCGAACCATACCAAGGCGGCTATTGTTGAACAAAACAATCTTTACACCTATTGCGTAATGCTTCATCGTTCCAAGCTCCTGCACCGACATCTGGAAGCTTCCGTCCCCACTGATTACTGCCACAGGGACCTCAGGTCGACCAATCTTCGCTCCAATCGCCGCAGGCAGCCCGTAACCCATAGTTCCAAGTCCACCCGATGTAATAAAGGTCTTTGGCTTGTGTATTTGACAATTGTTTGCGGCCCAGATCTGATTTTGTCCAACCTCCGTGGCAATGATGGCCTCCGCCGGCAATACCTCCGATAAAAGAGGTAGCAAATACTTTGGATTTACGTATTGTGACTCCTCTTTATCATCCTTCAACTCATTAGCATCAGCCGATGCTTTCTTCTGCCATTTTTGTTTCTCTTCTGCAATCGTCGCAGCCCATTGGTCACTATCGTCGCTGCTGACACATTTCAACATATCAGCCAAAATCAGCTTCACATCGCCAACAAGCGGTATTGCAGTATTTATGTTTTTACCGATCTCTGCAGGATCTACATCAATGTGAATGATTTTAGCCCTTTTCGCCAGTACGCTTGCTGAGCCAATCGCTCTATCGCCAACCCTTGCCCCAAGAATCAGTACAAGGTCGGCATGATTCAAGGCATAATTAGCCGTCCGCTTCCCATGGGTGCCAATCATACCGCAGTTGAGAGGATGATTGGACGGGATGGACCCTATCCCCATCAGTGTAGTAGCGACGGGGATATTCCGTCTTTGGGCCAGCTCCAGCAATTCCTCACTGGCATTGGCGGCAATAACGCCACCGCCCGCACATATGACAGGTCTCTGCGCAGCCTCCAGCGCTGCTACGGCCTTCTTAATCTGCATCGGATGCCCCTTGCAGGTAGGCTTGTATCCCTTTATATCTACATCTTTAGGATATTTGAAATCCAGGGTACTATTTTGAACATCCACGGGTACATCGATAACCACTGGCCCAGGACGTCCAGTTGCTGCTATGTGGAAAGCCTCCTTAATAGTTTTGGGCAAATCCTCCGCGTCTTTTACCAAATAATTGTGCTTACTAAAGGGTGCCGTCGCGCCGGTAATATCTGCTTCCTGAAAAGCGTCGGTTCCAATCATCGCGCAGGGAACCTGCCCCGTAATAGCAATAATAGGTATGCTGTCCATGTAGGCATTTGCAATCCCGGTAATCAGATTTGTCGCTCCGGGACCGGAAGTAGCTACACATACACCTACACGCCCTGTAACGCGTGCATATCCATTGGCTCCATGAGCCGCACCCTGCTCGTGGCGGGTCAATATATGTGTGATAGAGCTTCCCAGTAAAGCATCATAAAACGGAGAGATTGCAGCACCGGGATAACCGAATATAACATCGGTCTTTTCCATCTCGAGTGCCTTAACAATAGCCTCTGCCCCGGTCATTCTCATCCTATCCCTCCTCCCAAATATCTGCTAATGTGAATCTCACAAAATTGATGCTAATAAAAAACCCCTCGTCAACTGCATCACTGCAGGGACGAAGGGATATATCCAACGTGGTACCACCCTGATTCGATAAGCAAAGCTACTTATCCTCGGCAAGTACATATGTACTTGGTTGTAACGTAACCAACGCCATCATCTGGATCATTTAATCAACCGAATACACATAATCGAAACGCTTGACTACCGAATTTCAATGATGAAGCTCCGGAATGAGCTATTCACAAATCCTATGCGCCGATTCACACCACACACCGGCTCTCTTGTGCAATCAGACTTGTCTTCTTTCCTTCATAGCATTAGCCGTTTAAAATTAATTGTATTCTATTCTATCAGCATCTATTACCAGTGTCAAGCAAATCTTTTTACTGTTTCTTACTTAATTCCTAGTGTTTTTTATGCTTTCCGACTGCCACTTTTTTGCGGATAAGCTATTAATCCGTTCATTTCACAAATAAGTCACCTTGTTGGTCTTGCCCTCAATTTTACCTATGCCATACCCATAGCAAAAGGATTGGTGCATGCAGCCTATAACAAGCGCCTTGAAAAACTCTCTCTCCTCCTTGCTCAGCCCCCTGTCCATCGTTTCAATGAAACTCTTTGTCCTCTCCTCAGCAATCAGCTTAATGGCCTCCCTGGTACCGGTCAATTCCTTGTTAAGCTTAATCTTGGCTTGATGCAGGTAAAGCTTGAGCATTTTTTCAAAATCAACACTATTCTTAATAATATCCGCCATCATGGCACCTCCTGTATGTGTAGTACAAAAGTACACAGCATAAGTGTTGCCAAATAGTAGCGTTTTATGCTGCTTCCGAACTGTTTCTTGGAGAACCGTCCCCCTGCCTCCTTCCCTCGCTTCCTTCGAGAGAACCGTCCCCCTGCCTCCTTCCCCTTCTTCCTTCGAGAGAACCGTCCCCCTGCCTCCTCCCCTTCTTCCTTCGAGAGAACAGTCCCCCTG
Organism: Clostridiaceae bacterium; assembly: GCA_012730015.1. Classification (GTDB taxonomy): domain Bacteria; phylum Bacillota; class Clostridia; order Acetivibrionales; family DTU013; genus JAAYBT01. The sequence goes on along the minus strand of JAAYBT010000090.1, from coordinate 180 downwards.
CTTCCTCCCCTTCTTCCTTCGAGAGAACCGTCCCCCTGCCCCCTTCCCTCGCTTCCTTCGAGAGAACCGTCCCCCTATCAGCTTGTCCCTCTTCCGGCTTGTCCCTCTCCTAATCAAGTGGTTAGTTTTGCAAGTAATGGGCGCTAAAATGAAATAAAAACCCGAACTTGTTGACATAAT
>JAAYBT010000089.1 GCA_012730015.1 Clostridiaceae bacterium | reverse complement strand
GGATACGATTGTAAACAGTATCAAGAAACAGGAGGTCAGGTCCCCAGCTGACGGTACTATTATAGAAAGGCTTGTGGATGAAAACATACCGGCAGTACCGCAAATGGCTGCATTTATTATAGAAGATACCGACAGGCTGGAAATTGAAGCAAATGTACTGTCAGATGATATAAACAAGGTGCAGATAGGCGACGAAGTGGAAATTAGCGGGAAACCGCTGGATGACGAGATCTTGATGGGAAAAGTCACAAAAATAGCACCAGCTGCAAAAGCAGAGATGTCAACTTTAGGCGTGAGTCAGAACAGGGTCCCTGTTACCATCGAGATCAATGGTGATACAAGTCTGCTGAAGCCGGGCTTCAGCGTGGACGCGAAGATTATTACGGCAAACAGGAAGAATATACTCATGGTCCCTGACAGCTCGGTGTTTGACTATGAAGGTAAAAGCACCATATTTGTTGTGGAGAATGGTAAGACACGTCTGAGGATCGTGGAAAAAGGCATCGAAAGTGACGATTATATTGAGATTATCAGTGGCCTGAAAGAAGGAGAAATGATTCTTTCAAAACCGGATAACAGCATAAAGGAAGGCATGAGGATTAAATAAGATTTTTGGGAGACTTCGATTTTACGTATTTAATAATCAACTTCGAGAATATAGGCATATGATGTAATGTATATAAAATTGAGCAGGCGATATACACTCCGTGTATGTGGGGCTGGGCCTCGAGCAGGGGCAGTGGATCAGAATCCATGGGACAATTTTAACATTGATTGTCCCATGGATTTTTGTCTGTGTCTTCGGAAGACGCTGACCTTTACGGGCTGGCGATAAATGGAGAAGGAATTGATGGAAAGGATTGGATTCTATGGCAACAGAAAACTATGTAAAGGTCAGGCGGGTTCTATGGATTATTTTATTTGCAAACATGGCGGTAGCGGCTTTGAAGATTGTAATCGGGACCATGATTAAAAGTGCCGGTATGTCTGCTGACGGATTTCATTCGCTTACGGACGGAACCTCGAATATTGTTGGCTTGATTGGAATCTGGTTTGCTTCAAAACCGGTGGATGATGAGCATCCCTATGGCCACCGCAAATTTGAGACACTTGCGGCGCTCTTCATCGCGGCAATGCTTTTTTTCATCGCCGGTAAAATTATCGTAGAGGCAATCGAGAGGTTTATTCATCCTGTTAAACCTGATATAACCATGCAAAGTCTTATTGTATTACTGGCAACACTATTTATCAATATTTTCGTTTGTGCTTTTGAGTTGAAAAAAGGGAAAAAGCTCAATAGCCTCATCCTTGTGTCTGATTCCATGCATACGAGGAGTGATATCTTTGTATCAATAGGTGTTCTGGTAAGCTTGATTTGTGTGAGGCTGGGTTTACCGCCTGTTATTGATTCCATTACCTCTCTGATCATATCTTTCTTTATTATTTATGCAGCATATGAAATCTTTAGAGATAACAGTGGTGTGCTTGTTGATAAGGCGGTGGTTGATACTGGGGAGATCAGGAAGATCACACTTGGCTTCGACCAGGTAAAGGATATTCATAATATAAGAAGCCGAGGAAGTGAGGGCGATTTATACATTGACATGCATATCATGACAGAACCAGGCCTAAGCATAGAGGAATCGCATAGCTTAATCCACCGTATCGAAGAACGCATACAAGAGGAAGTGAGCAAGGACGTACAGTTGATTGCACATCTTGAGCCATTTCATGACGAAAGGGTTTAGTGCAGTAGTATCGCCATTTGTCTATGAAGACCATAGAAGAAGCAAGACAGTGAATTGCTAAAGGCTGCCCCGATGTGAGGCAGCCTTTGAAAATGATCCTTATTTTTGTATTACGACTTTGGTTCCTACGAACATGTACTTATAGAAATCCTCTACATCTCTATTGGTAAGTCCGGTACAGCCCCATGTCCAGTCGGATCCGAATGAATCAATGCTGCCTCCATGAATACCTACGCCGCCGCCCAGCGTTGTGTTCTGCGGAGGTGTTTTACCATTGATGATAGCGTCGTAAATCGAGTTATATGTCGATTTATTGATCAGCCCATTGGAAAGGCCGCGTGATGCGTCCTCAATATTTGGATAGCTCAACCTCATCCAACGTGATCCAAGGTACTCATCCGCCGGGCTTAAGACCAGCTTTTGTGTGATATAAAATGTACCTTCCGGTGTTTTATGGTCGCCTGCAATCTGCTTGTCGCCCGTTCCGCCGTCACCAAGCTCTACATGGTATGCTTTCAACGGAGTTGTTTTCTGGTAAATAGTCAAAAGCTTATCGGATTTATCAATCACCAGATTCAACCTCAGCTGGCCTTCTGTTAATCCATTGGCATTAATGATCTGAGATAGTGATCTGTTAGCGGCTACCGGTATGGTCAATGTCTGACCTGTTAGAATCAAATCCGAATGCAGGTTATTTCTTGACTTAATGGTACTAATGGATGTGCCGTATATCCTGGATATTTTGTAAAGTGAGTCGCCGCGCTGAACAAGGTACCGTATATATGGCTGCGTGCCGCTTGCAGCGTATACCTTTGCCGTACCTAATGACATAATGTCGGCTGCAATGGATGCAATAATCAGCATTATTAGCGCTAAACCGAACAAAAGGACTTTCTTTATTTTAATTTTAGACAGTAATACTCTTGTCATCACATTTCCCTCCATTCCAATAAGCTGTGTTTATATGTCAGGGGTCTACACTGACGGAACGTACATTATAACATGCCACACGCTCCAAACCTAATGAAATTGATGGGTCTATGTGTAATTATGTGCAAACGCCTACTCAATTCCCTTACTTGCAATTGCCTATACTATGTTATGGGATAAATAGGCAGTCCGCAAAAACGTGCATAGCATGCGGTAGCAAACGCATAATATGCTTGGAGGTGTATATTATGGCGATAACTTTTACACAAAAAGAAATGTTATTACTGGAGGACCAAAAAACGCATGAGCAAGTGTGCATAAACAAGTATACGAACTATGCTGCTCAGGCTCAGGACAGCCAATTGAAGCAAATATTCGATGCAAATGGGCAAGTGGAACGTGAACATTTAAGCACTATTAACCAATTGATAAGCGGTCATATACCGCAGTTAAACCAAGATCAGAGTCAACAGCAAAGTCAGAGTATGGGGCAGAGCTCGAATCATGCGTATGCTTCAGGAATGAGCAGCGCAAAGGCAGGTATGACCGGGGCATCTGACAGGGACATGTGCATAGATATGCTTACAACCGAAAAATATGTCTCAGGCTCTTACGACGCAGCTATTTTTGAGTTTAACAATACAAATGTCCGTGACGTATTGAACCATATCCAAAAGGAAGAGCAAAAGCATGGCGAAGCAATTTCGCAGTATATGCAGGCAAAGGGATTGTATAACATCCAACAATAAATAGCAATGGATTGTAACAAGTAGAGTTGTGCTGAAGGGGGAGATCTCTGGTGTGATTGACACTGGAAATCTCCCCTTTCAAGACAGCCCTTTCAAAAATTGAAGAAATATTTTTGTCTAAGCCCTCGCACGCCAGGTTCAGAGTATGGTATAATGTGGACGAAAATGTTTTGGATAAGCATACTATGAGACTAATATCTGAAAGCATTTCTCGATTTCAAGAACATATATATAAGATTGCATTTATTGGTTTTGGCGGATTTACAAGGCGGAAATTCGATCACATTGCTGCAAAGACCATGGGAAAAAGGTGTATTACGAAGGCATATTTTACAGATGCGGAAATTAGCGAAAGGGTGGCTTGTTCCATGAGAGTAAGCCAGTATTTCACCTCTTGCAATATGGGCCCAATTAAAGTTATTATGGATGAGTAGAAGCATTTTTGGATATGTTAAAAAATTGAGAAAGGAACTACATATTTTGATTACGATAAAACAGATTGCTCGAATGTGTGGTGTTTCATCAGCGACTGTATCAAACATACTAAATGGCAAGCGGAATGTTAGTGAGTCCACTAAGCTTAGAGTGCTGGAGGTTGTGAATCAGACCGGCTACCAACCTAACTATTTTGCGCAGGGTATAAGAAAACGAAAGACAAACGTCATCGGTATACTGGCTGAAGATCTGAACCAATTCAGTTCACCACCTATTATTGAAGGAATTATGGCTTGCTGTGAGGATATGAATTACAGGACAATCCTGATAAACATGCGCTTATATGACAGGTGGAGGAATACATGGTATGACGATGACAAGAAGTTAAAGTCAGTCCTGAATCCCGCCATTAAGGAGCTTCGTTCTATAAAAGTCGATGGGATGATGTATGTTGCAGGACATGGCAGGGTGATAAATTGTTTTCCTGACGATTTTGACGTGCCGGCTATGGTAGTATATGCATACTCAAAATCACCAAAATTCACTTCCATCGTGATAGATGACGAGAAGGGCGGATATGATGTCACACGGTATCTTATCTCAATGGGCCACAGGAAAATTGGTGTAATAGCAGGAATTGCTGGTAATTTGCACACACAGAAAAGATGCGAGGGATATCAGAGAGCATTGTTTGAAGATCAAATTCTATATAATCCTGACTGGATCAGATATGGCGACTGGGAAAGAGAATCTGGCTACCAGCAAGCAGATAAGCTGGTCAATGAGGGAGTTACTGCTATCTTTTGCATGAATGACAATATGGCAGCAGGTGTTTATGATTATCTGGAAGAACATAATATGAAGGCAGGAGAGGATATTTCTGTTGTCGGATATGACAATAAAGAGATTTCTCAGTATCTAAAGCCTGGCCTTACTACAAATGGAATACCCCTTGTTGGAATCGGCAGAAAATCGGCAGAAATCATGATTGATTCTCTGACACAAGACAGTGATAATGCAAAACAGAAGATTGTCAAGGCGCCGTGCAGGTTGATCGAGCGCAATTCCGTCAAGAAAATCGGGCAAAACAGATGACCCGCAGAGGTATCATTAATTAGAAAACAGATGTAATCATATAACTAAGCATCTGTTTTCTAGCTGCGCATTAATGTTAAGTTATACTGATGCAGCAAAATATACGAAAAAACTTTCTTGCTTCATTATGCCCAAAAGGATGAGGATGATAAATAGTAAATAGTCGCCGAATATAGAGCAAAAACCCAAGAAATGATACAAAATTGAACAGTCGATTTTTGTGCTTCATTGACATTTGTATAGATATAGACATATAATTCTTATATATAGGTAAAACGATTTACTAAAACTAGGAAGCAGAGGGGAATTTTGGGCAGAATGGCGAAATGACAAGATTCGAGAAAGGAGACCGGTTTTGTGAGCAAGGTAAGGAAAGGTAACTTGCTAAATTATCTAACAATTTCGCAGAAAATGGTCCTGATTTTCATAGGTTCTGTTATTGTACCTTTGACCATTCAAATTGCTTTCTACTACAGTGATACTGTGAAGAATATACAGACACAGATGATGCAACGCTTGGCTAGTTCACTTGATGAAAAGACTAATAAAATCAATGGAGTGATATCCAGTGTGGTTACGCTGTCACATAGGTATAATGCAGATGAGGAAGTATATAGATTTTTGGATAACTACTATTCTGAGGAGTATAGTTATATAGTTGAGTATCAGGAACGAATCAAAGCAATGATGGATTCGGACCTTGCCTATAACAGGAACGTGAGAAAGATTAGTCTTTATACCGAAAATCCTACGGTATTGGATGGAGCCATAGTTAGTAAAATCGATCCGGATGAATCTGTTTCTCTTGGAGAAGAGCTTCTTGACTTCGACTTATATGATCTTTCCAGAACAGAGAATGGTCTTAAGCTTCGTATATCTTTGGCTCCGCCTGTAATTAAATCATCATACGACAGAAGCCTTAGCGTTGTTAGGCCATTAGATAAGTATGCGCAGTATGCTGCATACAGTAAGATACTGAGGATAGATGTCGATATATCGAATATTTCCTCCATGCTTGAAGAACTGGGAATGTTTGATAATATTGTACTGGTAGACTCCGATAACCGTATCATAGCCTCAGCAAACACTTATAGTGAATTTGGCGAATACGATATATTCTCTGAAGAGGATCTCAAAGAGGGAATAGTCGTCCTTAAACAAACTCTTGCAGATGTGCCATTATCGCTTTATGGCTACTATGATTCTAAAATTATTTCAGATGAGTTTGCAAAAATGAGATGGAGGACGGTGTATATTATTATAACCAGTATAATGATTTCGCTTTTCTCTATTCTCCTTATAGCAAGCAACATAACTAAGAGGACGAAGCAGGTTGTTAACCAATCCAAACAGATTGCAATGGGAAATTTCGTACAGACATATAAAAACATGGGCGGTAATGATGAAATAGAAGTACTGGCTGACAGTATTAACCAAATGAGTATCAAGCTTAAAGCCCTGATTGATGAGAAGTACAACTCTCAAATCCTGAAAGCGCGGCTGGAGCAGGAGACGGCGGAGGCAAGGTTATTAGCGCTTCAGAGTCAGGTAAATCCGCACTTTTTGTATAATGCATTGGAGAGTATCAGGCTGAAGGCTATTGTTAAGAATGAAACAGAGACTGCAAAAATGATACTGTTCATGTCACGCATGTTTAGGAGAGTCATTAACTGGAATGATGACATAATAACATTAAAAAGGGAAATAGAATTTCTGGAAGAGTATTTATCCATTCAAAAATACAGGTTTGATGATGAGTTTGAGTATGCCGTTCATGTTGACAAAAGAGCTCTTAATTGCATGTTACCTAAATTTGCAATCCAGCCCTTGGTAGAAAACGCCTGTGTCCATGGTGTTGAATCGATTTCCGGAAGCAGGCTTGTCGAAATTAATGCAGTACTTCAGGGTGACAAAATTGCAATCAGTGTCCGTGATAACGGATTAGGTATAAGCGAGGATATACTCTACAGCCTTAAAGATATACCAAACAATCTTGGCAAGCCAATTGAAAGCGTAGGGTTATACAACGTATATCAGCGACTGCTTTTATATTATGGTAAGGAGTTCACATTTGATATAAAAAGCGAACTGGGGAAGGGAGCGGAATTTAGCATAACAATTCCTGTACGAAATTCAAGGGAGGAGTTCTATGTACTCAATTCTGTTGGTGGATGACGAGAAAAGCATCAGAGAGAATTTACCAAAGGCAATACCATTTGAAGAGCATGGCTTTACTGTTAAAGGCACCGCAACCAATGGAAAGCAGGCCATGGAAAAGCTTCCATCTATTTGTCCTGATCTGATACTGCTAGATGTGCGCATGCCCGTTATGAATGGACTGGAGTTCCTGAAGCTGCTGAGGGATAGTGAGTATTCAAATATAAATGTGGCAATGCTTTCAGGCTACAATGAGTTTGAGTATGCAAAAGAAGCAATGAAATACGGAGTAAGGGCATACATAAGCAAACCGGTTGACGAAGAGGAAATAGTGCCTTTTCTAGATAAACTATGCAAGGAATTGGATAATTCTCAGAATGAAAGGGACAGGCGCGATCCGCGCGAAATGATTGAACAGACCGACAACATATCAGCCTCGGGCGTTTGCGCGGAGGCTATTGAATATATTCGTTTACATTACTCTGAGCAGATCAATTTGAAAAAGGTAGCTAAGAAGTTTTTCGTCAATGCATCATACTTGGGTAGAACTTTTCAGAAGACAGTAGGAGTTTCTTTTAATGAATATGTAAATCAACTCCGAATTGATGAAGCAAAAAGGCTTCTGCTCCAGACTGACAAGCTGATCTATGAGATAGCAAGCCAGGTAGGTTTTCTAGAAAGCAGTTATTTTGTTGTGAAATTTACGCAGGAGGTTGGGAAAAGCCCAACAGAATACAGAAACGAAAATACGGCTTGAATATATCATTTTGAGTATTGAGGAGGTAGTTACAGGATGAAATTTTTCATTAAGACCATTGCCTGGATCATACTACTGTCTTTACTGCTTCTTAGTGCGACATCATGTGGTATAGATGGTAAAATGGACAAAGCAATAGAGACGGGTTTAGATATTTTAGATGCTGAAAGTGAATACAATTCTAATTTAAAGCTTTTTGCAGGAGTAGAGCCATTGCCGGATGCAGGTGAACCGGTAACATTTAATGTCTTCATTCGCGATCCGGGTGCAGTTCCTTCGAAGGACAATCCGGTAATCAGAAGGATTGCCGAATTAACAGGAGTGACCATTGAGTTTGAGTTTTTGGTGGGTGACTTGGATCAAAAAGTGGGAGTTATTATTGCCGGTGAGGATTACCCCGATGCTATTTTTGCATGTGAGCAAAGGTTCATTGATGCCGGTGCCTTTATTCCATTGGAGGATAAGCTGCCCAAATATAAGAACCTACACGATCTTTATTCTCCCCATTATGAAAAAATGACAACATACGATGGGCATCAGTATATTATGGAATTATACTTGTCTAATAATCCCTCACCGATGTTTGTTAATGACGGACCGGGATTTTATATCCAGAAGGCGGTTTTGGAGGAAGCAGGGCTCGTTGTGCCCAGAACACTGGATGAATACTTTGACCTTATTGAACAATACATGGCCAAGCATCCGACGATTGATGGTGTCAGAACGATCGGATTTGAAATATTATCTGATGGCTGGAGAGATTTTTGCCTGCGCAACCCGCCTCAACATCTTATGGGTGCAGGTAATGACGGGGACGTGTTTGTTGATCTTAATACTTATACCGCGTCTTTATATCAGGTTTCAGATACGGCAAAGAATTACTACAGGAAGCTGAATGAGGAGTACAATAAGGGCGTCATTAGGGCGGATACATTTACGCAAAGCTACGACCAGTACATTTCAAAGCTTGCATCGGGGGCAGTTCTGGGCTTCTTTGACCAGGGATGGAATATTTTACAGGCTGAAAACATATTGAAATCGGACAAGAAATACGAAAGGATGTACGTCGCTGTTCCTATAGCAAATCCCGGAGTTAAGGATAGTTATCTAGATTTTCGAGCTGGGACGATAACGGGAAACAATGGAATAGGAATAACAAAGAACTGCAAGAATCCCGACCGATTGCTGGCATTCTATGACTGGCTGCTCCAGCGGGAGGTGCAGGACTTCATCCAATGGGGTGAAGAGGGGAAGGATTGGGTAAGAGTTGGTCAAACAGGACGAGTATTAACGAGTGCTCGCCGCGAGTTAAATAATGATGATGGAAAGAAACGCGATCTGACCGGAATTACTCTGTGGAATTATTCGCCCAAGATGCAAGGCCTCTATGAAGATGGAATGCCCTGTGGTCCCACCGATTCTGAAGATGAGTATGTGGCATCATTATCGGATTATGACAGGAGGCTTCTGGAGATGTACGGCATCAAGTATCCTACACAGCTTTTATCTGAACCAGTCAAACGGCCTGCATACTACCCGGTTTGGTCAATGCCTATCGTAGAGGGGAGTGCGGCTGCCCTGGCAAACAGCAAGATGGTTCACACCTGCCGTAAATACTATCCACGCCTTATTTTAGCAAATCCCAACGACTATGATCTGCTATGGGATAGCTTCGTTGCAGAAATATGGAAAAACGATCCCCAGCCTTACCTTGATGAGGTGAATAGGCAAATAGCTGAAGCAATGGAACTCGAATGATTTATTAAGTCTGCTCTTGAGTAAAATACACTAACAAGGTGTATAAAAATCTTAATAGCAGGTATGTTTTTTTAAATGATTCGGTTTATTCTTCATGCTAAGCTAAAAAAAAGGGTGAGTATTTTATGAAACCCGAAAATATTAGAAAGGGGATCAAACAATGAAAAACGCAAAAATTCTTGTATTGCTGATGGTTGCTGTCATGGCCCTTACCGCTTTGGCGGGATGTGGTGCTCCGGCAGGCAAAGAAAATCAACCAAGCACTACAGCCGCAGCTCCAAAGGAGGATCCAAAGCCCGCTGAAGAGCCAGCTGAGGAGAAGCTCGAACCGATAACCTTCAGCATGTTTGTCGCTGGTCCAGGAGAAGTTCCTCCCGAAGACAACAAGATCATTAAAAAGATTCAGGAAATTACAGGGGTTACTATTGATTTTGAGTTCCTTGTAGGCGACATGGAGCAAAAAGTTGGAATCATGATCGCAAGTGGCGACTATCCCGATTTAATCGGAGCAGGTCAAGCACGCGGAAGATTTTTGAATGCGGGCTCTTTTGTAGCTCTTGACGACAGTCTTCCAAACTATCCTAATCTCTGGAAGCATTATGAACCTTTCATGGACAGACTTCGCTCGGTATCAGAGGATGGCAAGACATACATTCTTGATATCTGGAGCCGCCAGTATTGGCTCAATGACGGAGAGGACGATTTTTACGAGGCAGATTATAACGGCCCGGCTTTCTGGATTCAGAAGGACGTGCTTGCTTGGGACGGATATTCTTACCCCAAGACACCAGATCAGTTCTTTGATCTGTTGGAGCGTTACTACGCAGCTCATCCCACCATCGACGGCCAGCCGACTCTGCCCTTCGAAGTACATTCACAAGACTGGCGTTCCTTCTGCCTGAAGAATGCTCCGCAGCATTTGATTGGCGGACGTAACGAGGGTGATGTAGTTGTTGATCCTGACACTCTTGAAGTAGAAATTTATCAGAATAAAGATTATGCAAAGGACTATTACGGAAAGCTTAACGAAGCATTCAAGAAGGGCTTGATAAACCCTGAGACATTTACCAGAAATTATGACCAATATCTGTCCGTTATTTCCACTGGCCGTGTTTTAGCTATGTTCGACCAGCAGTGGAACTTCCAGGATGGTGAATTTGTGTTGATTAACGAAGGTAAGATTAATAGAACCTATGTCCCCCTTGGCATCAGCTATAGCGGTGAGCTCGTTTCCTACAACAGAGTTAAGAACGAAGGTATCATAGGCGGCAATGGTATGGGAATCAGCACAAAGTGCAAAGATGTTGAGCGTGCCTTGAAGTTCATGGATACACTTCTTGAAGAAGATGTACATAGACTGTTGTACTGGGGTATTGAAGGCGAAGACTACTATGTAGATAATGGCCGCTACAGACGTACTCCAGAACAGAAAGCCAACTTTGACAACCCAGACTGGCGTCTTGCTAATGCCGGACTTGTCATTGGTGACCAATTCCCCAAACTGGAAGGTCGTTATAGCAATGGTAACTCAACCGGTGCAGCAACACAGCCTGAGGAAAGGCTTGAAAACCAGTTCCCCTATGACAAGGAGTTCTATGGGAAATATGGCTTCTACACCAAGTCTGACTTCCTTCCTGTGATGGAGCATCCCGGATATCCTGAGGTATGGTCAATCTTCTCCACTATGGAAGAGGATAATGTCGCAAAACCAGTATTTGACCAGATAACTGATCTTCAGAACCGCTACTTACCAGGCGTGATTATGTCAAATGACTTTGATGCTGCCTGGACCGAATATGCGAACAGATACGAGAGTATCGATTATCCGGCGCTGGAGGCTGAAGTTGAAAGGCAAATACAAGAGCGCAAGACTAAATAACCTGCTCTTCTTTTAAACCGATAAAGAGGAGGCGGCCGGAAAGCCGGCCGCCTCCTCTACATTATAAGCCGGTTAAGAATCAGTGCTAAGGGGATGGCGATATGGCGATTAAAGAGTTAAGTCCACGAAAAGAATTCTATAAAAATTTAGTTAAGCAAAAAGAGCTAGTACTAATTTCTATACCTTTTTTTATTTACTTTTTTATTTTTTCATATTTACCGCTATGGGGTCTTACCATGGCATTTCAGAATTATAAACCTGGAAAAACCTTTTTCGAGCAGGAATGGATTGGATTCAAGCATTTTGAAAACCTTTTCACAGACCCTGATTTTTACCGTGTAATGAGAAACACACTGGGGATGAGCATAATTAACCTGGTGTTAAGTTTTGTTACGGCTATCGCGTTTGCGCTGCTTTTAAACGAACTTAAGGGGAGAATCTTTAAGCGAGTCGTGCAAACTGTATCCTATATGCCACATTTCCTTTCTTGGATTATTGTCTGTGGTCTGGTTTCAAATATCCTTGCCATGGACGGAGGAATCATTAATGATATTTTGGTGGCAACGGGACTTGTTAGTGAGAAAGTACACTTTATGGGGGAACCGAATTATTTCTGGTGGATTGTCGGATTTACAAATGTATGGAAGTCAATGGGCTGGAACAGTATTATCTATCTGGCGGCAATCACTTCTATCGACCCTGCCCTATATGAGGCTGCATCGATAGATGGCTACGGTCGTTTCGGCAGAATGTGGCATATCACCCTTCCGGGCATTAAATCAACCATTATTGTCCTTCTTATCATGAACGCAGGCTGGATCCTCAACGCAGGTTTTGAAATCCAGTATATTCTTGGGTCAAATGGTCTCGTGCTTGATGTTTCGGAAACCATCGATATTTTTGTGCTTAAGAGAGGTTTTGGGAGAGCAGGTGGTTTTGCCTTCGGAACCGCTGCCGGTATGTTTAAAACAGTGGTCAGCTCTATCATATTAGTACTGTGCAACAAAATCGCCGGTTGGGTAGGCGAAGAGAAACTGATTTAGTAAAAAACTTTCGTTGCGCTATTCGACTTGGAGGTATAAAGAAATGAAAAAAACAATTGGTGATAGGATTATTGATGCGCTTATTGTATTATTTATGTGCATAGTCGTTATTGTCATGCTGTACCCGCTTTGGAACACCCTGGTCACATCATTCAATGATGCAAGGGATTCCATAAAGGGCTCACTCTACTTGTGGCCGAGAGAATGGACACTTTTTAACTATCAAAGCGTATTTAAGACAGACAAAATATATAACGCTTTTATAGTGTCGGTCGCACGTACAGTGATTTCGATGATACTGAACGTATTTCTGTCAGGCTTGTTAGCATATGTATTGAGTAACAAGGAGTTTGTTTTTAGAAGATTTCTGACAGTATTTATGGTAATGACAATGTACATAAACGCAGGATTAATACCGCAGTATTTCCTCTACCGCAACTTGGGTCTGATTGACAGCTTTTGGGTCTACATACTCCCATCAATGGTGGGAGCGTTCAATGTCATTGTCATACGCACATACATAAATTCATTGCCGGCATCTCTTATGGAATCTGCTAGAATTGACGGCGCCACCGAAATGACAATATATTTTAAGATTGTTTTTCCACTATGTTTACCGGTTTTAGCTACCGTTGCCCTCTGGGTCGCAGTTGGCTCGTGGAACTCATGGTTCGACTCTTTTATATTTGCTCCAAAGCAGGACCTGAGTACCCTTCAATACGAGATGATGAAGATATTATCCTCATCCATGCAGTCGGGGGTCAATCAACCGGATTATCTGGCCGAATCGCAAACATCGCGAAGCATGGTTACTCCTAATTCATTGCGTGCGGCCATGACTATTGTTGCGACGGTACCTATCCTGGTGGTATATCCCTTCCTTCAAAAGTATTTTGTGACTGTTAACATTGGCAGTGTAAAAGAGTAGAAGAAGGTAGTATCATACAATCTAGTGTGGCAGAATATAATCTGGTGTGGTACAATATGCTTTGGTGTGATGCATCGCAGCACCTCAATAAGTATTAGGAGGTATTCATATGCTCAGAACTGTAAAGGTTGAAAACGGAATAGTTCAGGGATTACCTGCAGCAGATCCGCGTATTACAAGCTTTAAGGGGATACCCTTTGCTGCTGCGCCCATTGGACAGAACCGCTGGCGTGCACCCCAGCCTGCCGAGGACTGGGACGGTATTTTTCTGGCACATGACTTCGCTCCTATTTCAATGCAAGCGCAAACAGCCTTAGACAAGAGTAATATTTATGCCAGAGAATGGGCTGTAGACCCTGATATTCCCATGGACGAGGATTGTCTCTACCTAAATGTATGGACACCTGCTATGAGCCCCGACGAAAAACTTCCGGTATATGTGTGGTATTTTGGAGGAGGGCTTCAGGTCGGGCATACCGCGGAAATGGAATTTGACGGCGAGCGCATAGCCCGCAGGGGTATTGTTGTAGTAACGGTAAATTACCGTTTAAATGTTTTCGGATTCTTATGCCATCCTGAAATAACTGCGGAAGCACCCGAGGCACCTGCGAACTTTGGAAACCTCGATCAGCAAGCAGGGACTCGGTGGGTGAAACGTAATATCGCAGCCTTTGGAGGCGACCCCGATAACATTACCATTGGCGGACAATCTGCTGGTGGAGGGAGCGTATTAAGTCAGCTCACCTCTCCTCAGAACGAAGGTCTGTTTCACAAGGCAATTATCCAAAGCGCAATGATTACAAAGCTTTATCCTAGTAACCCTTTGCCTGGGGTCAACCACACCTTTGCAGCGGCTGAGCAAGATGGTGTGAGATTTTTTGAATTTTTAGGGGTTTCGTCTCTGGCAGAAGCTCGTAAGCTTGATGCTGAATATATCCTTAATAAATCATTTGAATTCCCTGGGCCTTGGATTAAATGGGTTACTGTTGCAGACGGGAAATTCTGTAACGGCAATGCATTTGACCAGTTCATCAAAAACAAACGGTGGATGGTGCCGGTAGTATTTGGACACACTTCATCCGAGTTTTTTGCTGTTCCCAACGTCAAGACTCTTGACGAATTTAGAAATCTTGCGATTGAAATGTTTGATGATGATGCTCAGGAGTATCTCGATCTATGTGGGTTTGAGTCAGGTAATATTGATGAGGTAATAAGCAGAGCTTCGGTAAACAGTATAGAATTTGCCATTCGTGTTGCCGCACAGGCTAATAGCGACACCGGTGCCAATATGCCGCTTTATTACTATAATTTCGATGCGGAAATACCGGGCTGGGATAACCCCGGGACATTCCATTCTGTTGATTTGTGGTTTTTCTTCGAGACGCTTGCCAAATGCTGGAGACCCTTTGTCGGTAAGCATTATGACCTGGCTCGTCAGATGTGCAACTACTGGTGTAACTTCATACGCTCCGGAAATCCAAATGGCAAGGATTCGACCGGAGAGGATATGCCGAATTGGGAGCCATATACTTCCGATGCTCCATATGGGATGCTATTCGGAGACGAAGCAACATTTCTACGGGAGCAGCCCAGCGATCTAATGAAATTTCTTGTCAGACAATACTTCAAATAAGTAAGTCACACTAGTGATAGTTTAGTATAACTAAAGGCTCTATGTCAATTGTTGGGGTAGGGCTCAAGTAAATGAAGTGTTAATTTGTTACCAGTGGATAACCGTAAAAAGTTATTCACTGGTTTTGTTTTATGCTGACAGGCGTGGGGTTGCAGATGTATGCAGCCGGTTCGTCACCGACAGGCTGTATTGGATTTGGCTCGCTGAAATGCGGGCGGCTGGTCGCGTACTAGTGCATGCTAAAGAAGAACATTACACCTCTTTCTGTGTTCGTGGCCCCATAATTTGCATGATGGAGCTGCAATATTTTTGCAGAAATCGCCAGACCAAGGCCTGTCCCTGTGCTGTTTCCGCTCCTGGAAGCTTCTACCCTGTAAAACCTGTCCCATATCTTATTGATTTTTTCTTCAGAAATGTGAATCCCTTCATTTTCTATCATGAAAGTTACTTTATCATCATGTTTCTCTGCTGTGATCCATATCATGCCATTGAGAGGCGTATGTATGAGAGCATTTGAGATAAAATTCTGAATTACCTGCCTCAGCTTGATATGGTCGCCAATAACTATGGCAGAGTCTTGTTCAATCTGCAATATCGGTTTAATATGCTTCTCCTGAAATAGGTCACTAAACTCTTCCAGGACTTCCTTTGCCAAACAATACAAATCAATGATCTCTTTTTTTAATTTTATGGAGTCTGACTCCATCCGGGAGAGGTCTAGCATATCCTGTACCAGCAAATTCATTCTGCCTGCTTCTTGCTGCAGCCTATCTATATACCTGTCTCTTTTATCCTTTCGGATATCATCCTTAAGTGCCTCTGCATACCCGCCTATTACTGCAATAGGTGTCTTTAGCTCATGGGAAGCATTTGAAACAAATTCCTTAAGCTCCGTTATTGTAGAATCCAGTCGGGTAGACATTATATTGAGACTGCTTGAAAGACTGCCCAATTCATCGTGCGTATGGATTTCACATTGGGTATTGAAATCCATATGAGACATTTTTATGGCGGCTTTATTCATTTGAATGAGAGGTTTTGTAACCATTCTATAAAAAATAAAAGAAAGCACTGAAACGAGCACAAGTGCAGCTAGAAAAACGACCCACATATAATTCTTTATGAGCTCAATGGCTTCATCCAATGGCTGAAGCGGAACAATTGCAAATACAGCCTCTTTGCTTCCATCCTGTGCAGAGAACGGGATGATCAGCATTTTGTAACGGGTTCCTGTTACCGTATCATTATACTCACGAATCAAATACTGAGAAGGCAGCTTCACATTGTCATCCTGCCATTGCTTTAAGGCTGCCTTCAATACCAGAAAAGGCGAACTGGAATCTACATATTCGGTCTCACTCATCACCCTCAAATATTCAACTGTGCCCTCTAACTGCACCATATCATCATTTTTATAAGGAGAAGCAGTACCAGGCCACCGATGTTCTTTATCTGTTTCACTTCTTCCGTCACGTTTCCATTCGGTATCTCCAACATTTATTTTATATGGGTACAGCATTGAGCCACTCTGATCAAACACCCCAAAAATCTTGACTTTCGCACCTGTCTTCAAGCCTGCATCTTTCAGGATGTCAATAAAACGAACATCATGTAGATCGGTACTGATCTCTCTTCCGTCCGCATCTTTTATTAGCATTATCATTCCGCCGTGTTTATCGTTCCCATATTCATTTAAAATGACTATCTGGAGATCATGCAAATCCGACATCCTTGATATTTCAGTGTCCATAGCTGCCCGATCCCAGTTGTTCGAAGAATATCTGTCACAAAAGCTCTGAATTTCTTTGATGGATTGCGTTTCTTTCACAGCAGAATAGATTTTCTCAAGAAACAGCGATTGAAACGCAATCCATGCTAATATGAATACAATGAAAATGATTGCCGTGACGAGAAAGATCTTCCAGGTTATACTTATTTGCCGGGACCGGACCTTATCCCATATCTGTCTTAACAACCTCATCATAAGCTATCCTCAAATTTATATCCGGCTTTCATCCGTGTACTTATGTGTATAGCTTTGCTGCCCAATTTTGCCCGAAGTCTGCGTATATGGGTGTCAACGGCTCTTGAATCGCCAAAATAATCATATCCCCAGACCTTTTCAAGGAGCATTTCTCTTGTCATAATCCGATCCTTGTTTTCCATCAATGTAACCAGCAGGTCGTGTTCCTTTGGGGAAAGCTCTATCCTTTGACCGTCTATGGTTACATTTCTGGAAAGCAGTTCAACCCTGATGCCGGCCCCTTCGAGAACATTCGCCGTTTGGCTGCCGATTGTTCCATTCGACCTTTTGATGAGGTTTTGTGATTTTGCCAGGAGAAATTTTACGCTGAAGGGTTTGGTTACATAATCATCCGCACCAAGCTCATAGCCGATTATTTTATCATCCTCGTCATCTCTGGCTGTAATGATGATGATTGGTATATCAGAAGTTTTTCGAAGGCGCCTGCATAGCGAGAATCCATCAATTTCAGGCAGCATGATGTCCAAAAGCGCCAAATCATATTTGCTGTTTTCCCACAATTCGAGCGCCATCAATCCACTAGAAGCTCCTTCCACAATGAAGCCACCCTGTTCAAAATAATCGGTTATGATTTCCCTCAAACTATCATCATCTTCCACAAGCAAAACCTTATTATCCATTTACAGCATCTCCACTATTTATTATTCCTTGATCATTATATCAACTCTGCTCTGTATAATACGGGCTGTATCCTCAGCAGTCCTTTGTCCCTCAAAGTATTTCATTGTTTCTTCCGCTACGATTTCCGAAATTTGCCAATCCCTATCCGGATTCACAATAATTTTTAAAAATACCGGATCATAAGCTGTCCTATCTATTTGTACAGCATCACTATTCTCTCTTTTGATTTTCGCAGCCATGGCATTTTTATTTATAGGAAATAAAAATAATTCAGGTGATGACTGCATTTCTTCCGAAATGAGATATTTTAGAAACTTCCACGCTGCACCCTTGCTTTTGGAATTGTTGTTTATCCCATATTCCTGAAATATATCGGCACTTATAATGGAGTCGCCGGTAGAGGATGGAATCCCGCAGGCAAAATTGCCCTCCTTTGGGTTATTATAAGCTTCCAGCAAGTATGCATCAAAAAAGCTTTGATAAAAGTATATATTCTCCCAGCTCTTATCCGAAGCCGCCTGCTCTACGGAATGATACAGAAACCTTTTATCCGCAGCGTCTTTAATCATTTTTATTAGATCAACAAATTCTCCGGAGGTAAAGTTGCATTCTTTCGTATCTTCCTTTATGAAATTGCTGTAATTACTATTCCATAATGCTCTGAATAGATCTTCTTCACCCTCATATAAAACATATGGTTCCTTCACTCCCTTGGCTGCCAGCAGATCGGTTGCTGTCTTAAAAAACGCGTCCCAGGTGAAGCCCTTCGATATGGTTTCTTGAGGGAGAACATATTTACCTGAGAGCATATTTACTATAAATCCGAGCGGTATGGAGTATAGCCCACCCTTATATTGATTTCCAAGCATAATGTTCTCATAATATCCACTGATATCAAAGCTGGTGTCCTGCTGCATAATCAGGCGCATATCTGTTAAGAAGCCATTGTCGGCAAATTTTCCGCAAGGAACATAATATGTATCAATGATATCCGGGCCAGCACCAGACATCAGTTCTGTATTTATTGTTTTTATATACTTTTCTCCTCCCGGATCGGTATTCTCACTAACAACTAACATGCCGCCATCTTCGGTTTGCTGTGTCAGGGTTTCACCCATGCTGGTATAGCTATTTATTTCAACAATAATTCCGGGATTATCATTTTGAAATTTCTCAACAGCGATCTCCAGGAATCTGTTATACTGCATACTCGTTGCAATGGTGATTCTTGTATTGTCTTCCTTGCCCATATCTAATACAGGAGCTTTTGTATCCGCAGCTTCCGGAGTTTGTACGGGTGTTTTATCAGCATTCCCAATTGTAGAAATGTCAGCTTCTTCTTTACTGCTGCATGCTGCAGAAGTTAATATTAATAATAGAACAAGTACTATTGAACATATCCTTTTCATAATGAGTCCTCTCTTAACATAATATCATATTTTTGCGTTTAATTTGTACCCTTATACTAATCCCTCTGAATCTTAACTCTGTCACCGGCCATCACAGTGCTGGAACTCTCGATCACCACTTTTTCGAACGGCTTCAATCCATCTGATATTGCCGTATTTACATTATCTGAAGCACTGACATAGATGAAGGCCTTTTGAAGGTAATACTCTTTACCAATTGAGCTTTTCCTCTCCTTTATCACATACGCATACTTCCTGCCATTCGTATCAACACGGATTGCTGCATTAGGAATGATCAAGTTATATATACCGGATGACTTTTTTATAGATGTTTCCGCTAGCTCACCTCCCTTTAAATCAGCTCTGTCAAATATAAGATTTATTTTCAGGGCATTACCTGTATCAGCCCTTACAAGATCGATTGAGCTGATCTTCGCATCCATTTTTACATTTTCCAGTGATGGAATACGAACCGTCACACTATCTCCCACAACTAGGTGCTTACCTTCTTGTGTTTTTACAGTAAATTCAGCATGAAATCCTCTGCTATTATCGGCAATCTTAAAAACTGGTTTTGCAGTATCGGTTGTAGCACCCCTATTTATACCAATCTCCCATATATAGCCGTCAACAGGAGAATAAAGGGCTTTCAACCTATTAATATCTGTTTGAAGTGAAAGGATGCTTTCTTCAAGCTGTTTCAGCTCGATGTGCGCCTTGGCTGCCGTTGCTGCCTTTTCAGCCTGAAGCTTTTCATACTCACTTTTTGCATCTTCGAGAGCGATTTTCATCTTTTCTATGTTTGCAGCAGTTTCAGCCCCTGCTTCATAAAGCTCAATAGCGTCATCATGGGCTTTTTGTGCTGCTGCAGTCTTTTCTACGGCATTCTTAATAGCCAGACTGCTTACGTTGACGGCCAGATTTGTCTCTACCTTTTTACTTTCCAACTCCGAAACTTTTAGGCTCAAGTCCTTTGATAGCTCATCTACATCAAATTCAGCAAGTAATTGCCCCTTCGATACAATATCTCCCTTTTCAACCTTTATACTATCTACCTTGAGCGCACGATTCAGATATATTTCCTCTATCTGTTGCGGAGTCACAATCACATCGTTTTCAAAATCATATGAGAGTCTGCCGGATCCGACGTCAGCGGCTACAACACGTATAAGTCCCAGGTTATTGATCGTGCTCGACAAAAAAGTAAGTAGCAGCAATACGGCAACAAATATATATATTGTACGCCTTAAAATCTTCTTTCTTGTTGGTTGTATCATGCCATTAATTACTACATTCATTTTATCCTCCATATTACTACCCTTTAATTCCTGCAAGTTGAATTCCAATGCCATTGACCATATCCTCCTCACCATACAAAAAGACCAGTATCATTGGGAGCATGTAGATAAAAGCGGCCGCAAAGGCAATGCCTGGCTCCTCATCGTTGATGGTTGAAAGAAAAACAGACAGAGGCTCTTTGAGTGGATCACTCAGAAAGATCAAAGGCTGCTCCACCATATTCCAGTTATCCATGAACAACAGTATAAAAAGAGCTGCCATCCCCGGCTTCAACAGCGGAAGTACAATTTTGATAAATATACTAAAATGCCCTGCTCCATCAATTTTTGCAGCTTCTATATAGCTAATTGGTATGGAAACGGCAAATTGCCTTAAAAGAAATACTCCGAAGGTTCCAAAAATGCCCGGCAATATAATAGAAAGACTGCTGCCCATCATGCCAAGCTTTTGAGCTATCATATAATTCGGGACAAGTGTCACCTGAAATGGCAGAAGCATTACGACAATATAGGTAAAGTAGAGTGTTCCTGCGAATTTTGATTTTAGTAATGAAAAGGCATATGCAGCCATTGCTGAAATAATAAGCTGACCGATTGCTATGGGCAGCGCAAGCTTTAATGAATTCCAGAACATGAATAGGTATTGTGGCCGTGCAATAAGAACCGTTTTATATTGCTGGAGTGTAGCCTCATAAGGGATAAGCCTGAAATCCATGTATGACTCAGATGAAGCCGGTGCTTTTTCCGCTTTTTCATCAGCATTATAGTACTCTGAAATTTCCCAGTTAGCCATAAAGGAATCAGCAAGCGTGAATATCATGGGAAAAACCATTGCTAATCCAATCAATATTAATAAAATTGTAAAAAATACCTTATGCATTTCTGCCCCTTCCTTACAGATAAATTTAAATGATATCAACATCAAAAATAGTTCTCCGACGCTTTCTTTTCAATTACATACGTGGCTAGAAGTACTAAAGTAATAAATGCTGTTATGACATATGCAGCTGATGTAAGCTTTGGATAATTTAGTTCAAGAAACATGTTGTTCATAAAATTCTGCAGCATGTAAACATTTTCATTAGGGTTTCTTCCAAAGAGAAGGTATATTTCACGGAATATCTTGAAGCAGTTTACAATTGAAATGGTAATGATAAAAAATATTGTTGGAACAAGTCCCGGAAGTGTGATATGTGTAAATTTTCTAAATAACCCCGCACCATCAATCTCTGCAGCTTCATAGTACTCAGCTGGAATATTGGTTAATCCGACAGTGTAGATAATCATGTTGTATCCAAGGTTTTTCCATAGAAAAACGATTACTGCTACCGCAATACCCCATTGTCCATTGATCCAATCCAATGGTTTTATATGTAGGTCTGTGAGCATATGGTTCATGACTCCGTTATCATCGAAAAAAATCTGCCAGAATAAAACGATAGTCGCTGCCGGTACTGCAATTGGGGATACAAACATCGTTTTGACAGCCTTTGGACATAGTACGGTGCGCAGGAGGGGCAGTGCTAACAGAAGAGGCAGAACACTACTAAGGAATACAGAGGGTATCATAAAGGCCATAGTGTTTTTCAATGCCAGTAAAAAAGCCTTGTTTTTGAAAAGCCCAACGATATTTTCGAGCCCGACAAACTTGCCGTTAATAGGGTTATCTGTCAATGCATAGCCAATTCCTGCAACGAATGGTACAAGGTAAAACAGAAGAAAACCACATAAGCTTGGCAATAGAAAAAGTATTATTGGTAACTGTTTTAGCTGATTTTTGATATGTACACGTATTTTTGGCAACATCGTAATTATTTGCCCCATCTCCCTTTGTTACTTTCTAGGAGATGATTATATAACACTGATGTGTATTCCTTGTGTACTTCAGGTTTAATCTATATATCAATTAGCTTTCGATCAGACATTGTATCTCCTTTCAAATGGTGTGTCGTAACTTCATTTTACTTGAGATTGCAATTCTATGCTCCTTTTTTATGCTAAAAAATGTTGGAGAGCTAAATGTCTATTTTAGTCAACCCAACATTTATTATAGAACCTTCTTTTTGTGTCTATATGAATAGCTATCTATTTATTGAAATACAGTAAAACGTTTCACAAATAGTTATAGTAACAAATATGACGTAAATTTGTTAATAATGCACAAATAGAAGGCGGCAAAATACTACAACGTGTTCAAATCGTGCAAGCATTTCTAGGTTTTCATTGACATTTATATATACGGTGGAATATAATTCTCTTATAAGGTAAACCGATTAACTATATTATTAGGATTAGTAATCAGAGGATATTTATGGGCAGAATTGTTGTTAAAACAGCAGAGAAAAGAATTCCCATAGCGGGGAACTTGTATGGAATCTTCATTGAGGACATTAATAGAGCAGGAGATGGCGGACTTTATCCTGAGCTAATTAGGAACAGGACCTTTGAGGATTCAATCCCACCGAAGGACTGCAGGACTGAGGATAATGGCTATGCAATAGTGTCAGATACCGGCTGGCGGGATGAATTTAACCATGGAGAGGGATTATCCAGATGGGTTCGTGATAATGACATAGCCTATACCCCTATTCCGGCCTGGTATTCCCAGAGAGCCAGAATGGAGCTGGACTCCCTGGACACACTGAACATGAAAAGGCAGGTAGCTCTGTCGGTTGTTTTCCAGAAGGGAGGATGCATCTACAACATTGGATACTGCGGAATCCCTCAAAGAGCCGGCCAATCATATGCTTTTTACATGTTTGCCAAGTCGGATGCAGACAAAAGGCTGACGGTATCTGTAAAGAGGGGAGATCAAACCTTCTGCAGCACGGAATTTACGGTAAGTGGCGGCAGCTATTCTCGTTATGATGCGGTACTGACAGCTATAGAAGACTCAACAGATGCTAAGCTTGAAATTTGCTGTCATGATGGTGGGGAAATCAAATTTGGCTTTATCTCACTGATGCCTGCCGACACATATATGGGACATGGATTAAGAAAGGACATTGTTGAGAAGCTAAAAGCTTTGAACCCGAGATTTCTTAGGTTTCCCGGCGGCTGTATTGTAGAAGGATTCAGCCCTTCGACGGCAATGTATTTCAGAAATACTGTTGGCCCTGTATGGGAACGGCCGGGGCATCTTTTAATGTGGCATTATCGTACCTATAACGGGCTTGGATTTCATGAGTACCTGCAGCTTTGCGAAGACTTGGATATGGAGCCCCTGTATGTCTTTAACTGCGGCATGACCTGCCAGGGCAGAAACCCCGTTATGATGGAAGGACAGGCGTTAGAGGACATGATCCAGGATACGCTTGATGCCATCGAATATGCAGTTGGCGCGAAGGATAGCAAATGGGGAAAGCTTCGTGCACAGATGGGTCACCCTGAGCCATTTAAGATGAATTTCATGGAAATCGGGAATGAAAACTCCGGACCCGATTATGAAGAGCGATATTTAAAGTGCTTTGAAGCCATCCATCAGCGTTATCCCTGGATTAAATTCGTCGCTAACACTCATGTCGAAAAGCATGGTTTACCGGCGGATATTGTGGATGAGCATTTTTACAGCACGGCTGAGTATTTTGCAGAAAACACACATTATTATGACAACTACGACAGAAATGGGCCTGAAATATTCCTTGGCGAGGTTTCTGTTGTAAGGGGTTATGTCGGCCAGTTATATGGTGCTCTTGGTGAAGCCGCCTTCCTTATTGGTGCAGAAAGGAATCAGGATGTGGTCTCTTTTATTTCTTATGCGCCTCTTTTGGAGAACGTGAATTACAATGCATGGTTTCCGAATATGATTCGTTTCAACAATTCGGAAAGCTTTGGCATCCCATCTTATTATGTCTGGAAGCTGTTTGGTAACAACAGGGGCGAGTACGTTGTAAATTCTGTAGTGGAAACAAAGGATATTTGCCGACCTGTGAAGGGAATGGGATCTTTAATGGGAGCGCCTGGGCTACGCTACCGGAATCCAATGTGGAATGGTGAAGAAGTTAAGGCCACCCATGAGTTGATGGGGCGTGTTGAGTCAAGAGCAGGTGACTTCTATATAACAGAGCCGGATGAAGAGCAGATAGAGGAGAGCAGAAAAATATCAGGTGTTGACCCGGAAAAAGTCTTTGTAGTTTTCGGAGAAGAGGAGGTGACCGAGGGAATATTTGAGATAGACGTTTTTGCGGACCCCGGAAGAGAAATAACAATCGGTGTATATAGTTCAAGACTTCCCAAACAGGTTTATGTATCCGATGAGACAAACCCTCCAAGGGATTGGAATGGGGAAAATGTGAATCCTTTTCTGTGGAGGATTAAGGATGGAATAAGTACTTTCGAAGAAAAGGCATTTCCCCATTACATTCAATTATCAGCTTGTGCAAAAGCAGAATTGAAAATAGGAGAGTTTAATCAATTCCGTTATGAAGCAGATGGAAAAAGGATGCTCTTATACCTGAACGGCAAGCTTCTGCATGAGGCGTCCGTGCCGGCTTTTAAAGCTTTAACTTCTATAGTAAGTGATACAGATTCGGAAATCATTATTAAAGTAGTCAATATGTCAGAAGAAGATGATGAGATTGAAATTTTGCTGGATTGTGATGTTGAGGATGATTATGAAGCATATGTGGTCAGTGGTGAAAAAACTGCAGAAAACAGCTTTGAACGCCCACAGAATGTATGTGATGTTATCCATAGACTAACCGGTTCGGCTAGAAAATTTGCCTATAAGGCGCCTGCGCTTTCTGCCAATGTGATCCGGCTAAAAAAGCGCACTTAAGGCTCGGCTAAAAAATTACTTCCGCTTCTTTTAATGGATTTCTGCTTCGCAGAAATGCTACACTAATGAAACATTTTGCTTTAGCGAAATCTATTGGGGAATGGAGCGGACTGGTCGAAAACTACGTTTGCTGCTCGCCCATGCAGCCTGGATAGTGTAGTTCCCTGTAAATGATTAGCGGAAATTATTTCTTAACGATGCCTGAGTAACTTAATAAAAACAGGGGGACAGTATGGGATGAGGTTATTAGAGGATAGGAGAAAAGCCAGAGCATTTCGGGAATTTTTGTATATAGTACCCTTTCTGGCTATAGTAGCAATTTTTTCCTACTATCCGCTTTATGGATGGTTCTATGCGTTTTTTGATTATAAGCCGCCATTCCCAATAACATGGGATAAGTTTGTCGGACTTAAATGGTTTACAACAATGGTATCAAACAAGGTCAGGATCAATCAGCTTATCGAGGTTTTGAGGAATACATTTGCAATAAGTGGCTTAAGTTTATTCTTCTCCTGGTTTCCAATGGTTTTTGCAATATTTCTTAACGAGATTAAGTTTACAAAATTCAAGAAATTCGTACAGACGGTAACGACATTGCCGAACTTTATCAGCTGGGTTTTGGTATATTCCCTTGCATATTCCGTATTCAGCAGCACAGGCGCTGTTAATTCTGTGGCAATGAATCTGGGTTTGCTTCAAGAGCCGGAGATATTTCTTGCATCCTCTGATCATATCTGGTTTAAGATGTGGCTGTGGCTGACATGGAAGAATGCCGGCTGGGCGGCTATCATGTATATTGCGGCTATTGCCGGTATTGATGAGGAGATGATTACGGCAGCGAAGGTTGACGGCGCCTCGAGGATGAGAATTATATGGCATATTACGATTCCGAGCCTCTTACCTACTTATTTTGTAATCATCATGTTGAATCTGGCGAATTTCCTCTCTAACGGATTTGAGCAATTCTATGTCTTTCAAAATGCATTCAACAAGGATTATATTCAAGTTCTGGACCTTTATGTATACAATCTGGCAATGGGCAGCGGCGGCTATTCTCTTTCCGTTGCAATAAGCATGTTCAAGAGTGTCGTCAGTATTATACTCTTGTGTACGGCAAATGGAGTGTCAAAGATGGTAAGAGGACAGGGATTCATTTAAGCCCATTAAGTCAGGAGGTAACGGTATGAATAAAAGAAAACTAAAAGCACCAAAACATAAATTACATGTCAGTGTAGGCGACAGGCTTATAAGTGTCATTACCTATTTTGTTTATTCGATATTTGCATTCGTATGTGTTTATCCGTTTTACTATATATTTATAAACTCAATCAGTGCAAATGACTTGAGTGATAAAGGAAAGGTGTTATTCTGGCCGTTGGGAATACATTTCTCCAACTATGTAAATGTTCTTAAGATTCCGGATCTGTTTAACGCTCTGCAGGTTTCGGTTGCGAGAACAACGGTAGGTACGGTTCTTACAGTTTTGTTCGCAGCCTTCCTGGGATTTATGTTTACAAGAGAAACTATGTGGGGCAGGAAATTCTGGTATCGTTTTGTAGTGGTTACCATGTATTTTAACGCCGGTATTATTCCGTGGTTTATAACCATGCTGAACCTTGGTCTTACCAATAATTTCTGGGGATACATCTGGCCGGTTGTAGTACAGCCTTTCTATATTGTTTTGTGCAAAACCTTCGTGGAGTCAACTCCAAAGGAATTGCAGGAAGCTGCCGAGATTGATGGGGCAGGTACATTTACTGTCTTTGTCAGAGTAATGCTTCCGGTAATAAAACCGATTCTTGCAACGATTGCTATCTTCGCTGCCGTAGCACAGTGGAATTCTTTTCAGGATACTCTGCTGCTGGTAACTGATAATAAGCTATATACATTGCAGTTTGTCCTGTATCAGTACATAAATCAGGCAAACTCCTTAAAGGGTCTGATAAACAACTCATCGAGTACGGCAAATCTGGCCGCCAGCCTCGCAAAAGCTCAGACGGCTACATCGATCCGTATGACGGTTACCGTCCTTGTCGTAACTCCGATCATCATGGTATATCCGATCTTCCAGAGATTTTTTGTAAAAGGTATTATGATCGGTGCCGTAAAGGGGTAAGGTTAATGAACAATGAAGACAGGAATTCATTGTTTATTATAGAACATACTATCATTAAAGGGAGGTTTAATTATGGGGTTCAAAAAGGTAATATCATTGCTGCTGGTAATGTCTCTTGTTGTGGTAGCTCTTTTAACCGGCTGCGGGAATACTGCGGGCGATAACAAGGACGCTACAACGGCTCAGACACCGGCAGACAGCGGAAGCAAGACTGAGACGGACAGCGGAAGTAAGACCGAAAACGGGGATGCCGCAGCTATATCTCATGATAAACAGCTGACAATTGACATTTATGATGTGGCAGCAAATTATCAGGGACTGCAAAGCGGATGGTTTGACAAGGTTATAAAGGACAGATTTAATCTGGCACTCAATATCCTTGCGCCACAGGTAGCCGGAGACGCATTATACCAGACACGTATCAGCTCTGGTAATCTGGGTGATATCGTTATCCTTGAGGCTACAGATTTTGCAGACTGTTATCAGAATGGATTAATAAAGGATATCAGTGCTGAAATTACACAATGGCCTAACCTGATGGATTATATGGATCAGATCGAAGTATTCAATAAAGGCTTACCGGGAAATGACGCAGGCAAAATCTTTGGGTTACCCTGTCAGATGACAAACACTTCTCCGACATCATATTCACAGGATGTTATTTATTCAAGTCCTTTGCTTCGCTGGGATTTGTATAACCAAATCGGAGCTCCTGATATCGCTGATTTGGACGGACTTCTGGACGCTCTTGCAGAAATGCAGAAAATTCATCCGAAGAATGAAGCCGGTGATCCGTGCTATGCAATGACCCTGTGGCCTGACTGGGATGGCGGCGACAATATGTTGGGTATTGCAAATGTTGTTCAGCTGACAACCTGGTATGGAGAGAAAATTAAAGGCTCTGTTGTATTAAAGCCGGACGGAACTTTCTATAAGTTAACCGACAAATCCGGAACATACTACAAGATGCTGCACTTCCTGTTTGATGCACAGCAGAGAGGTCTTGTAGATCCTGACTCCAAGGATCAGGATTGGAACGCAGTATATCCGAAGATTACAGCCGGCCAGGTTCATTTACTCTGGTACAGCTGGCAGGTTGGTTTCTGGAATACGGCTGACAAGCTTGCAGATGGCTCAGCGTATATCTTTATTCCTGTAAAGGATCAGAAGTATTATCAGGATTCCGATACATACTATGGCAGCGGTCGTGTCTTTGGTGTAGGCTCGGGTGTTGACGATGAGAAGTATGCAAGAATTATGGAATTCCTTGATTGGTATGCAAGCCCTGAAGGGTTGCAATTTGCTCATAATGGTATTGAAGGCTTCAACTATACAGTTGGCCCTGACGGAAAATTCACCATTATGAACGAAAACGCATTGATGGATAATCTTCCTGTCCCTGAAGAGTTCGGCGGTGGCGGATTCAACGATGGTAACAATGCAATCAATCAGTGGCTCGTTGATGCTATAAGCACTAATCCGAATACCGGTGAGCCCTACAGCAAGGATTATTGGAGCTCATACAAGGCATCTATACAGACCCAGATGAAGAAAGACTGGGCTGCTAAGTTCGGCGCAGCTGAACCTGCAGAGTGGATGAAGAAGAACAACGTACTGCTGGTTAGCCCGAATGTCAGCGTATCGCTGCCAAGCGACACGAACGATGTTGCTGTCTATCGTAACTCCTGCGGAGAGGTTCTCGAGGAATACTCCTGGAAGATGATCTTCTGCGGCAGCGAAGCTAAATTCGATGCTTTGTGGGATGAGATGGTAGAGCAGATGATTGGTAATGGCTACGAAGAACTGGTTGAGTTCGACCTTGCTAAGTGGCAGATCGAACTGGATGTCAAGAATGCTGCAGCGGGTAAGTAAAATTGTCCGATGGCTTTCAGCAGACTGAAAGCAAGCCTAGGAAGTAGTTAAACAAGGGACTTGTCTGAGAAACATCGACCCAGTGTCAAATACTGGCAATGGATAATGTTAGTCAGGCAAGTCCCATTTTTCAACTATTTGAAGAAACCTTATTCCGGCTGCTGCTGTGTATTTTCTTAGAAGCCGGTTATATCGGTAGGGAGGATAGTGTAAAGAATATGAAAATATTTAAAATGCCGTCTCTGTCAATAGTTTCAAGAAGCATCAGAACTCAGCTTATTCTCGCATTTTTGGTTCCCGTGATTCTTATCGTCATACTTGGCATTGTTTCCTACATCAATACTTCCAACACAGCGGTCAGTCTTACGGCACGTTCTTCTGAGACAGCAATGCATAACAGCAGTAAATATTTGGAATTGATACTCAAAACTGTAAAGGATCATGCTGATCAATTGTGTATTGATACTGAAGTACAGGAGTATTATACAAATAAGTGGTCGAAGGATGATATAGATAATTCAATGTCAAAATCGAAGACTAAATCCAATGTTAATATTAAGCTGCTAAATGTATCTATGTTCAACGACAATATCCAGAGTGTGATGATTATATCCAAAGCCGATTTAGGTGCATCTTTTAATACGGATTTGACATATGATGATATCAAAGATACATCCTATGTAAATGTATTGGAACAGGATCCGACTGTCGGTGTATGGCTCGGACAGCATCAGGATTTGGACGGGCTGGAAAACAAGGCTTCGGATTACTATTCGCTTGCATACATGAAGCTTGTCCGCAGCCTCAAGACGAAGGAAATTATCGGCATAATGATCGTCGATGTAAAACCGGATACAATCGCTAATCTCGTGTCCGGCATTGATTTGGGTGAGAATAAGCAGATTTTTGTTACTACTCCTGACGGGAAAGTCATTCGCAATGGTGTGTCGGAAGAGAATTCGGATCTGCTGGAGCAGACGTTTTATCAAAGAATGCAAAGCGGCAATGAGGAAAGCGGAACAGACAGTATTACTTATCAAGGAATAAGGTACTTAGCTTCCTACCACAAGGTTGAAGATACAGGATTGATCCTCTTGGGGATGATACCGGAAAGTGATTTAAGTTCAGCAGCCACAAGAGTTGTTCTGGTAACGGTTATTATAGTATTGGCGGCAGTATTGATCGCTCTTGCTACTGGTTATTTGATGGCGAACAGTATGAGCGGCACGATCAACACGATTATAGCTGCATCAGAAAAGGCTGCTTCAGGCGACCTTTCATCTGCTCCCAGTTCCAATAGGAAGGATGAACTTGGGAAGCTGACAGGCAGCATTAATTCCATGATTTCCAATATGCGTGCTTTGATCAAACAGACAATCAATGCTGCTGATAAGGTATCATCCTCTGCTTTGCTTGTATCCTCTACTTCCGAACAGGTTTCAGCCTCTTCTTCAGAGATATCGAGGGCGATCCAGGAGATATCCAAGGGAACTTCAGAACAGGCTGTTGATGCTGAACAGGGGGTCCAAAAAATCAGCGAATTGGCTGAGAAAATTAATGAGGTTACTGAAAACACAAAAGTGATAAATAATCTTACAAAGGAAACAATGGATATGGCTCATACCGGCCTGTCATCAATTAATGACTTGGATTCCAGAACCAACGAAACAACTTCTATATCAAGGGAGATTATAAAGGATATACAAGAGCTGGATGTTAACTCTAAGTCAATTGGAAAGATAGTTAAGGTGATCGGTAATATTGCGGATCAGACAAACCTGCTGTCGCTCAACGCAGCAATTGAGGCAGCCAGAGCCGGAGAATCAGGCAAAGGCTTTGCGGTAGTAGCCGATGAGGTCAGGAAGCTGGCAGAGCAATCTATGGAAGCAACTCGTGAAATTTCTGCAATTATAAGCAACACTCAGGATATGACTGAAAAGACAGTAGAAAAGGCTGCTGCAACTGAATCCATCCTAAATTTGCAAAACGAAGCCGTTGAAAAGACAAGCGATATATTTAGAAAAATCATGAATTCAATGGAAAATCTATCATTAAAAGTGGACCAGATTATCCAACTGGTATTAGAAATGGAAGAGAGCAAGGCAAAGGCTATTTCCTCGATACACAATATTTCCGCTGTATCGCAGGAAACTGCTGCTTCCTCCGAGGAAGTCACAGCTTCTGCACAGGAGCAGATGGCCGGTATTGAGGACCTTGCAGCCAAAGCAGATGAATTAAAAAATGTTGCCGAGGATCTGCAGCAAAATATAAGCAGATTCAAAATTAATTGATGAAGGGGTAAATACAATGATAAAAAAAGTTGATCTTACTGCACAGCTTCCTAACGGTCAAATTTTTGAGTTCTGGGAAGTCCCACAGAAGTACGATCGCGAGATCCATGTGGACAACCAAAATCCGCGAGCGTCCGATGAAAATGATGGTACTAAAGCAGAACCGTTGAGAACGATTAATGCTGCGGCTCAGATAGCAACTCCCGGCACAAAAGTGTTGATTCACGCCGGGACATACCGCGAAACGGTACAACCGGCTATAGGCGGACAAAATCAGGAAAGAATGATAAGTTATGAAGCCTGTGAGGGTGAGGAAGTTATCATTAAGGCATCTGTGGAGGTGAAGACCTTCAGGCCAAGTGTTGGTTGGAGGCTGAGCAGAGACTTCAACGAAGACATATCCAAAACCGAAGGGATTAAAGTGTGGGAGATCGAATTGAATCCTGAGGATTTTAAAGGCTATAATCCGTTTTGTGCCGTAAACATTCTTCATGACCGCTTGTTTATCGAATATGACAAGACTGACATGACAACCTATTTAAACAGAAGAGGGATGGTATTTGTAGACGGCAGGCCGATGAAGCAGGTTTCCCTATACTGCCTTCTGAGTGAAAATGAAAATGCATTTTGGGTTGAAGCAAACGGACAGAAGTTGCATATCCGCCTGACCGGTGACGACGATCCTAAAAATCACATAATAGAGCTGAGCAACCGGGAACAATGCTTTGCACCGAAGGTTCCCTTCCTGTCATACATTCGGGTGAAGGGACTGACACTGGCACATGCAGCGACTGGCGCTCCGGTACCTCAGCGTGGCTCTCTTTCCTGTTACCGGGGGCATCACTGGATTATCGAAGATTGTACAATCGATTGGTCCAATGCAACAGGAATCGACTGTGGAAACGAATGCTGGCACCATCCACGTATTGAAGGGCAGGTAATTGGGAATTCCATCATCCGCCGCAACACGATTAAGGATGTTGGTGTATGCGGTATTGCGGGAATGTTTGTAAGGAATATACTCATAGAGGATAACCTGATTACAGGGACGGGATGGCAGAGGATGGAGCTTTCCTGGGAAGCCGGCGCTATCAAGGTACACAATTCAGTAAATTCTCTTATTCGCCGTAATGTTATAAAGGAATGCTATGGCTGCGATGCACTTTGGATGGATGTAGGCAATGAGAATAACCGTGTAACGTCGAATCTGTTTCTTGATGGAATCGACTCCAGAGAACATATTTTTATTGAATGTACCAGAGATGCCGAAAACCTTATTGACAACAATATCATCTGGAATGTTGAAGGCCGGTACGATAGGAGCGCAGTACCCATCGAGCCCGGGTCTTCCGGCTGGTACAAAACGACCGAATCCGATGTCAAGAATGGCTATGGCATATATCTTGAGGGCACCGACAGACTGCGAATGGTTAACAATTTGATTGGAAAATGTAACAAGGCGGGTTTTTTCGCCAAGGTAGTGGCATTTCGGCTTCAGATAAAGCGTGGTGGAACTTCGAGGGAGAACACTTTCTTAAACAACCTGTTCTACCAATGCGAAGAGGCTGCAATTATCCTGCCGAACGAGCATAATACAGTAGAAGGAAACGCATATGCGAAGATGCCCGGAGGCTACCTGCGTGTCATGTATCCCGAACCCGAAATGTGCCTTGATCTGGCGACCTGGCAGGAATTCTGCGGCTTTGACCTGGCAGGCTGCACCTGCGATTTGGAGATTGACATTAACAGCGATGACCTGACTATGGAAATCCAATTTAGTAAAGCACTGCCAGAAGTAAAGGCGGATGAAAAATGCTGCACAGATTATTATGGCATGCCGACAGACGGACGTAGAATTGCCGGTCCTTTTGCAGAGCTGGCAGGTGGGAGGGTGCGATTGAACATTGATCCCAGAATCGGGAAATGAAAAGATTCAAGGAAGGAGACCACTGCAGTAATACATCGGAGAATATTCATTTGATATAAGCAAGGAGGAGAAAGTATGGCCCGTAACGAAATATGTTTTGGGGATAAATAATATAAAATAAAAGCAATATAAATTGTGGAGGGAAACAACATGGATAGGAGCATTTATGCGGTGAAGCCTGTAAGTCCGGGCAGTGTGAGGCTGCTGCCGGGAGAGATAAACAGAAGGTACGATTTGAACAGAAAATATATGATGAGCCTTGATTCGGCCAAGCTTCTTCAGAATCATTACTGGGAAGCCGGTGTCAATGTAACCTATTCTCCACAGCTGGATGACTGCCACAAAGGCTGGGAACATCCTGCATGTCAGCTGCGTGGGCATTTTCTTGGGCATTGGCTTTCAGCAGCGTCTTTGATGGCGGCACTTAACAATGACGCCGAAATAAAAGGCAAAGCAGACTATATTGTCTCAGAGCTCGAAAAATGCCAGAAGGAAAATGGAGGAGAGTGGGTCGGCTCCATACCGGAGAAGTATTTGGACTTTGTCGCAAGGGGCAAGGAGGTCTGGGCACCGCAGTACACGTTACATAAAACCCTTATGGGCTTGTGGGATATGTATAAGAATACTGGTAACATCCAGGCATTCGAGATTCTCTGCAATTTCGCCAAGTGGTTTGATAAATGGACATCCGGCTTCGACAGGGTTCAGATGGACGATATACTGGATTTTGAAACAGGGGGTATGCTCGAGGTTTGGGCTAATCTTTACGGTGAAACCGGAAGGCAGGAGCATCTTGACCTGTTGTACAAATATGACAGGCCGCGTCTTTTTGACCGTCTTCTCAAGGGGGAGGATGCCCTAACTAATATGCATGCCAACACCACAATTCCTGAAATCCACGGAGCGGCCAGAGCCTGGGAGGTAACCGGGGATGACAGATGGAAAAGAATAGTCGAGGCATACTGGAAGATGGCTGTTGAGGACAGAGGATATTACTGTACCGGAGGCCAGACGCACGGTGAGATATGGACGCCCCCATTTGATTTCTTTGCAAGACTCGGTGAGAAAAATCAGGAGCACTGCACTGTTTACAATATGATGAGGCTTTCGGACTACCTCTACAGCTGGACTGGCGATCCGGCATTCGGTGATTACTGGGAAAGGAATATGGTGAATGGAATCCTGGCACAGCAGAATAAAAATACCGGATTGATTACTTATTTCCTGCCTCTGGCTCCGGGCTCGGTAAAAAAATGGGGATCGGAAACGGAAGATTTCTGGTGCTGCCATGGTACTCTCGTACAGGCCCATCCATACCTCCAGACAGGCATTTATTACGAGGGTAATGACAGCTTGTATGTGCAGCAGTATATTCCTTCGGAGCTTGATTGGAAATGCGGTTCCTCGGAGGTAAAGGTTAGGACCCAATATGACAATCAATCGGAGGCGGTTCGTAAGCCGGACGCCGTAAAGGTTAAAATAGACGTGAAGTGCGATACTCCTTCGCGCTTTATCCTTAATCTTAGAATCCCTTGGTGGGTTAAAGGAAAGGTAGCTATTGCCATAAATGGCAAAAGACTTGAATCAGAAAGCAAGCCATCAAGCTATTCCACTATAGACCGGACCTGGCACGATGATGAAATAGTGCTGGAATTTCCAAAGAAGCTGACATGCTGCCCTATTCCGGGCAAAGAGGATTATGCGGCATTCACGGACGGACCCGTCGTCTTGGCAGGCCTTACCGATGAAGAGCACGCCCTTGAAATAGACAGCGGGAAGCCTGAGTCTTGCCTGGCAGCATTCCGCGAAAGAGAATGGAACAATTGGATTACCGAGTACAGGACCTTCGGGCAGAATCCTAAAATACGCTTCATTCCGCTCAACGAAGTGGTCGACGAGAAGTACACGGTATATTTCCCTTTGATGAACCGGTCTGAAAAGAAACCTTGAAACAGTTTATTAAATACATTAAGGGGGGTTGAAGCATGGGTATATTTATTAAGGAAGCAAATAAACTCATTTGGAATTTCAATGGAGAAAAGCTTGTGATTGAGCCATGGAACAAAAACAGCTTCCGAGTCCGATCGGTCATGATGGGGGAAATACTTGACACGGATTATGCTCTTTTGCCGGCTGAAAAATGTGGTGCAATTATTGAAATCCAAGAGCACACCGCCTCAATCACAAATGGAAAGATAAAGGCTGTACTGGAGAAAATAGAGTGGACACAGAACTGTCGGATCAGCTACTACAATCAGAATGGAAGCCTCCTCCTGCGTGAGCTTGGCAACCAGGGGGCACTCAACCTGTCGGCTCGTAATTTCAAACCGATTATCGGTGGAGATTTCTCCCTAACGGCTTCCTTCGAATCCGATGAAAGGGAAAAGCTTTTTGGAATGGGTCAATATCAGCAGGAAATATTGGACATTAAGAACTGTACTTTCGAGCTGGCCCACAGGAATTCGCAGGCAAGCATTCCTTTCCTGCTATCCAGCCTGGGATATGGATTTTTGTGGCACAATCCCGCAATCGGGAGGGCAAGCTTCAACAAGAACAGAACAGAATGGTATGCGCAAAGCACCAAGCAATTGGATTACTGGATAACGGCGGGGGATACGCCGGCAGAAATAGTGGAGGCCTTTGCCGATGTGACAGGCAAGGTTCCGATGATGCCTGAATACGGGCTTGGCTTCTGGCAGTGCAAGCTGAGGTATTACAACCAGGAACAGCTGCTGGAGGTCGCAAGAGAGTATAAGCGAAGGAAGCTGCCCATCGATGTTATCGTCTGTGACTTTTTCCACTGGCCCAAAATGGGCGATTTCAAGTTCGATGAAGAATTCTTTCCGGATCCCAAAGCTATGGTAGATGAATTAAAGGAAATGGGAATAGAGCTGATGGTATCCGTATGGCCTCAGATTGACCTGCAAAGCGAAAATTACCAGGAAATGAGGCAGAAGAACCTGCTGGTCAAGCCTGAAATGGGCGTCAATATAAGCATGCTGTTCGGAGGCTACAGCAACTTCTTTGATGCAACAAATCCGGCAGCTCGAAAATATGTGTGGGAGAAATGCAAAAAGAATTACTATGACTATGGCATAAAGATCTTTTGGCTTGATGAAGCAGAGCCGGAATATAATGTTTACGACTTTGATAATTATCGATATTTTGCTGGCCCTAACGCCCAGATAGGAAATATTTACCCTCAAATGTTTTCCAGAGCTTTTTATGAAGGAATGACTGAGCAGGGTCAGCAGGATATCGTAAATCTCGTACGCTGTGCATGGCTTGGAAGTCAGCGCTATGGCGCACTTGTCTGGTCCGGTGACATCCACAGCTCTTATGAGGACTTCAGGAAGCAGATTTGTGCAGGGCTTCACATGGGTCTTTGCGGGATACCCTGGTGGACAACTGATATTGGTGGCTTCCATGGAGGAAATCCGCAGGATAAAAGCTTCAGGCAGCTGCTGATTAGATGGTTCCAGTACGGGACCTTCAGCCCTGTCATGCGCCTGCACGGTGACAGACAGCCAGCCGTCCATCTGCAAAGAGAGGACGGGAGCCCCGCATTGTTTACCGGCAGTGACAATGAGGTTTGGAGCTTCGGCGAAAAAGCTTATGATATTCTCTCCAAGCACATGAAGCTAAGGGAGATGATGCGCCCCTATACCCGTGAATTGATGCGGCAGGCACATGATAAAGGGACTCCGGTAATGAGGACCATGTTCTATGAGTTCCCGGACGATGAAGTATGCTGGACTTTGAAGGATCAATACATGTTTGGAGGCGACCTGTTGATTGCGCCGGTGGCATATGAAAACATGACTTCAAGGGAGGTGTACCTGCCGGGAGGCTCCGAATGGACCAGCCTTTGGAGCGGCCAAGTCTATAAAGGCGGACAAAGGGTTTGGGCTGAAGCGCCAATCGACATAATCCCGGTCTTCTTAAGAGATGGGAAGCATACCGAATGGATTGAGGAAATGAAAGGTTAATGATTGTTTTGTGGAATTGACCGAAAGGATTATGAATGATAATATTATGAGATAATATCTAGATTATTTGTGAGGAACATATGAAACATTTCCAAAGAAGAACTTTTAAGCATTATCTCATTTTGTCACTATTGGTTATCATGTTGATTTTAGCCTCTGCCTGTGCCGACAAGGAGGACAATATACCGGACAAGCCATCTGATGACGTGACGGAGCAGGCCGTTGTAGAGAACCCGGAGCAGCTATGGACTGTGAAGCACGAGAATGAACTTATCAGTCTGGCCATATCTGCGGATGGAAATGTGGCCATAGGTGAAAACCGCACTGTTTATTGTCACAGGATTGCAGATGGACTACTCGACGAAGTATATGTTTATCAAAACATGACTGATGATCTTGCTTTCTCACCCGACGGGGCGCTTCTCGGCGTTGGTTTCGATATGGATGGTATATGGTTGACTGATACTGCCAATGGAAACAAGCTGCGTGAATTACACAATGGCTTTAGCAGTAGTCGGGTAGCCTTTTCGTCCGGCGGACAAATGGCTACGGGAAACAGTGACGGAAAAGTGAGACTTTGGGATATCAAAAGCGGCGAGCAGCTAGCTGCCCTGAAAATGCCCAGTACTGATTGGATTACTTCGCTGACATACGATCAGTCAGGCAAATTACTCGCTGCTTCCCAGTGGACAGATAAAGGTACAGTTACCATTTGGGATATTGAATCAAAAGAGGTAGTTCACTCAATCACGCTAAATAATTATTTAGGGGGAATAAAGGACCCTTTTCAATTCTCACCTGATGGGAAAATAATGGCCGCAGCAATAAAGGAAGAGTACAAGCATCTGGTGCGTCTGTGGATGTCTGGTGCAGCTTCGCCGCTGGCAGATCTTTCAATTCCTGATGGTTATAGGGATATGGACTTTTCTCCTGACAGTAGCCTACTTGCGGTTGCATCGTTAAAGGCTGTAACAATTTGGGATGTTTCAACACATACTTTGCTATACACATTGGATCAGACATTTAGTGACGATGATACAGACACAATCGTGGAGCTTGCCTTTACTCCCGACAGCAGACATCTTGCTGTTGCGAGAAAGGATGGCAGGCTTGATTTGTGGAGGCTCCCGGGAGCAGAACCCTTCGAGGCGGTATCGGAAATGCGCATGCCAAATTCACTGCCCAGCGATGCGATGTTCGGCTTAGGCAGCTCACAGCTAAAGGGCGAAGCTGCTCTTAGGCTTGAGGCCTTTGCAAAGAAGTTAACCTTTAATTACAGCAAGTGTTCAATCAAATTTGTCGGTCATACGGACAGCAGCGGAACAGCCGAAGAGAACCTGAGGCTGTCAAAGGAAAGGGCCGAGGCAGTGAGAAGCTGGTTTGAGAATTGGGCAAATAAAAACGGTGCTGTCGACTGGACTTTTTCTGCTGATGGGCGTGGTGAAAGCGAATTGATTATTCCAGATACAGATGCCAACGGAGCATACATAAAGGATGCCGCAGCGATTAACCGCCGAATCGGGATAGAGGTTGAGAGCGCAACTGCGAAGGTGGTAAATCTGGCGGACAATCAACCGGCTGGAGAATAGAAGATCCGGAGGAACAGGCTATTTTTAATTCCTGTTTTCTCCTACAATATTTAGTTAAATATGACAGGAGATTTTGCTATGGGGAAAAAGGTTAATGTACCGTCTAGTGGTAAGCTCTTCAAGAACAATGCAACCTATTGTGTAGGCACAGGACGGATGGGATTGGCACTGCAAAAGGAATACACAGACCATTTGAAGGTGGTCCAGGAAGCGATACATTTTCGCTACATTCGAGGTCACGGACTATTTTGTGATGATATCGGAATCTACCGTGAAATTGAGATGGATGGGAAAACTCATTCCTTCTACAACTTCACATACCTGGATCGCATCATGGACAGCTATCTTGAAAATGGCATCAGGCCTTTCCTGGAGCTTGGTTTCATGCCGGAGAAGCTAAAGTCCGGCGAACAGACTATCTTTTACTGGAAGGGTAATGTGACGCCTCCTAAATCATACGAAAAATGGGCGGAGCTTGTGGAGGTTACACTAAATCATCTAATTGACAGATACGGCAGGGAAGAAGTAACTACCTGGCCGGTTGAGGTGTGGAACGAACCTAATATAGGCTTCTGGGCGGGAACAATGGATGACTATTTTATGCTCTACGATTATTCCGCCAAAGCCGTCAAAAAGGTCGACCCGCGTATTCAAGTCGGAGGCCCTGCCATATGTGGAATCGAAACGGAAAAATGGCTGAGATCCTTCTTTGAGCACTGCATAAATAACAATTTACCCTTGGATTTTATCACCCGTCATTGCTATACCGCAAACCAACCGACAATGCGCGGACATTACATTTACCACACATTGAATGAACCGACGAAAATGATAGAGGAACTGAAAGAGACACGCGGTATTATGGCAGACTATCCCCGGATTGCGGATATGCCGCTCCACATAACGGAGTTCAACAGCTCTTATGTGCCAGTGTGTCCTTACCACGATACGGATTTTCATGCTGCATATATTGCTCGTATTCTCAGTGAAGCTGGCGAATATGCCGATTCCTATTCTTATTGGACCTTCAGTGATGTTTTTGAAGAATTCGACATTCCCAAGTCGGTTTTCTACGGGGGTTTCGGGCTGCTGGCTCTTAATTCCATTAAAAAACCCACATTCTACGCTTTTGAGTTCTTTGCAAATGCAGGTACTGAGCTGCTGTACCGTGACGATCATCTTATTGTTACGAAAAAAGGCGATGGATATGTCATAATTGGCTGGAACTGGCATGATATGCTCGATCATATAGTGTCCCCGGATGAGAGCTACTCTCTTTCACTGCCTTCTATCGGGAAAGAGGCTCTGATTGTCAAAAAGCTTGTGGGTGGTTCGCATGCGAACCCCATGAAAACCTGGAGCAATATGGGTAAACCGCGCAGCCTGAACAGGGAGCAAATAAAGCTGCTTCAGGCTTCCGCTCAGCCGCTTCAGACAGATGCAAGGCTACATGAGGAGAATGGATACTATGAAGTTGAACTGGACATTCCATGTAATCATCTTTGTATGCTGGAGATAACACCGGTGGAGGACCAGACGGAGACATATCTTGGTTTTGATCCGGATCATTTCTGTGAAGGGGTTTAGTAGCCATTGTGAGGCTTTGCAGTAAAATAGCTAAGAGTTATATAAAAAGCGGGACAGTCAGCTATGACCATCCCGCTTTCTTATTATAACTTAATATCACTTCTTACATCTGGTTTCCATTACCAATCAGGAGAGCCACCTTTCTCTTCTCTCCCTGCAGCTTAATTGCCTGACAATTTGTTTATCAAGTCCATTGCAAGCGTTTGTGCGGTGGAAGCGGTCACCTCTGCCTTGGGATTGAAATTGCCGTTTTCGTCAAGCTTGGCGACGCCTGAGTATACAAGCGCCTGAACACTTTCCTTAGCCCAGGAGCTGACAGAGTCCATATCGCTTATGACAACCTCGTCTCCGCCGAGCTGTGCGCCGTTCATCAGGGCTAATCTGTTCAAGATTATTGCAAGCTGCTCCATTGTAAGCTTATCTTCTTTGAAATAGTTACCTTTTCCGTCACCCTGCAACAGCCCTTGCTGCTTTGCTATCTCAACCGGATTTGGAACACCTTGCAGTAGTAATTCAAACAATTGTGCCCTTGTGAGGGTTTCATCTGCCTGATCCTGCCCAAAGGTTAGGATGGAATCGTACAGATCCTTATTAGCGGATATTTTTTCTGCACTGCCCACCGTTGAGTAAACTCCCTTTTCAAGAAGCTTTTCAAACATTGCTGCGGAATCCTTTACGTCCTGAACTGTCGTAGACTTAATCTCCCGCAATATCTTTAACTGATCGTCTGCGGTCTTGCCCATGAGGTAATCATTCATTGCAGCGCTTGCTCCGCTCAGTTCGCCGCTGGTAGTAGTAGAGGAGCTGAATGCCTTCAATATATATCTGTCAAGCTCCTCTTGCGTGAGGCTGATATTTCTTACGAAATCCGGCAGTCCCTTATATACATCAAAGGTTTCCTTTATGTTGGGATCCCTGTAGGACAGCATCATAAAGGCGGTAGTGCTGAATTCTAAAAGGTTGTCATAAGCCCCATAGCCGAGTCTTATCTTCGGCGTTATGTAGTTCTCGCTGATAACGGATGCGATTGGGAAGAATTTACCGTTGAACTCAGCACCCATATCCTCATATGTGGCTGAAATCATGTTGTATTGAACGGGTGTATCGATTACAATTGCCTCTCTTTGTGCAGGTGTCGGTAGTGCCGAGTAATCCTGTGCGACAATCGCCTTTACAGGCAGGGCATCAATCAGCGACTTAATCGCCTTTTCATATTGGGCGATACTGTCTTCGTTGCCGGAGAACATGGTGATAATGTTTGTACGGTTGACTACCAGCTCATGCATGGCTTCCAATTGAGCCAATACGGCATCCGGATTGGACTTGAGCGCCTTTTCCACTTCCGTAAGGAAATTGTAGTAGTCCAGACCCGACAGGTAGTTTTGATAATTGCTGCAGTTGTTCGAAAGTGCCAGATTACGCATAACCAGCAAGTTCAGTGGTGAGTTCGTGATTTGATTCTTTATATTTGATATCTGCTGATTTACTAAGTCTACAACAGGGGCTGCATCATCAAATTTGGTATTGAGCAGTATTTCCTTGACAACTGAAAGCTGTTCGTCATATTCACCCATTACTCCCAACCATGAGGTCGTAATGATAGGAGCGAATTCATTCCAATCCCCCTGAGGAATTGTTGAAAGACTGAAGCCGGCTCCGGACAAATACCTCATTGCCTGTGTAGCCAGCTGCTCCCTAGTATAATTCTCTGTGCTCACTTTGCCAAGCAGGCTAGTGTATAACTGGAGTAAATGGAGCTTTTCAGCTGGCACTGCGGATGTATCCAAGAGCAGTGATGTCAAGCCTGTGGCGCCTACATCAGCCTGCGCGGACATAATCCTTACGCCGTCGTTGCTTGAAACATCCTTGATATCATATTTTTTCACTTCAACCGGTAAATCTTCAACCTTAACTACCTGAAGCTTTTTAACGATTTCCTGGTCAGTCTCATTAGCCTGTCTTGCGTTCCATTCATTATAGGCCTTTGTATCGCTAACTATCTTGTCGATTTCCTGGCTGGTCATGGATGCCTTCAGGTCTGCCAGGTATTGAAGCTCCTGCTCGGCCTGTTTCTCAGTGAGTCCTGCCTCGGGAACCGTAGTTACCAGAGCAGCATGATTGTTTTTCTGGATG
This sequence comes from Clostridiaceae bacterium, assembly GCA_012730015.1. Taxonomy (GTDB): domain Bacteria; phylum Bacillota; class Clostridia; order Acetivibrionales; family DTU013; genus JAAYBT01. Next base: position 6,494 of record JAAYBT010000089.1, on the reverse strand, counting down.
TACTTTGATGTCAGATCCTCCATGTAGCCCTTGCTTACTTTTTTAGAAATGCCTTCTATGTTTTGGAGTACATTAGTATAGTAATCAAAGTTATCATAATTTGCCCACAAAAGGCTTATGCTCATTCCGAGATTGATTCCCAGATTGCTCATCTCAGTTATGTTTGAGCTACTAAGCAATGTAGATGAAATAGTAGCAGCTACCATTTCCTTGTCAAAACCGTTCTTAATCAGGTCAGCGATGCTATTATCAACCAAAGCCTTGAATTCCTTTGCCTTGCTTGGGTCGGTATTTTGAGCGGAGAATGTAATGATTGGCTGAATTTTGCTATCGTTAACGCTAACAGCCAATCTCCCGCCAAGCTGTTTTTCTGCAAAGGCCAGCTTTAATGAAGAGGTGTTCTGATTAAGGACAGACGCCAGGATACCAATCCCCATCAAATCCTCATCGGAAACATTCGTAAGTGCGAAGGCATAATCGATTTGAGCTGCGTTTTCTGTGTTGGAAGCCGCAGTAACAGGAAATACGCAGGTTTTCTCAACCTTCTGTGTAAATGGCGTAACTATCCCCTCGTCCACTTCGATAGCCTTTTTGTCGAACTTGCTAAGATACTCGTCATTAATCAGCTTCAGGAATTTGGTGTAATCCAGATTGCCATAGAGTACCATAAGTGAATTGGAAGGATGGTAATATGTTTTATGTGTATTTATGATTTGCTCATAGGTCAAATCCTTTATGTTTTCAGGCTTTCCGCCGGAAACATTAGACTGAACGCTGTTAGGGAACAGAGCGCCCGTAACATTATTACTTGCTGCTGAAGAGATATTGCCCAGCGCGCCCTTCATTTCATTATAGACGATACCGTTAATAGTGAGAGGAGCACCTGCGTCAGCCATTTCATATCTCCAGCCCTCTCTGAGGAAAATGTTCTTATCATCATAAACTGAAGGATTATAAACACAGTCCATATATGCGTCGGTCAGCTTAAGCAGCTGTTCCTCACTCATTGAGGATACAGGGTAGGAGGTCATGGTTGCACTAGTAAATGCATTGATGAAGGTACTATATGTCTGATTTGCAACAGTGAACAGGAGGTCCTTCAAAGGGTATTTTTTCGAGCCTGATACAGTGATGTGCTCCAGTATGTGATTTACTCCTGTGTTATCTACGGCAGGGGTTCTGAAGGTTACTTCAAAGGATCTATCGATATCCTTGCTTTGTATGTACAAAAGCTCTGCACCTGTTTTGACGTGCTCGAACAGGACGGCCTTTGATTGGATTAGCTCCATATCTTTTATTTCTGTTGTCTTAAAGCCGGAAATGACCTCTCCTACCTGAGGAAGCGGCTTTAATTCGATTTGTGCTGCGCTTACCGGTATGCCCGATAGACACAGACTTAAAACCATCACAATGGTTAATGTGAAAGAAAGAAACCTTTTCATGCTATATCTCCTTATTCTTTATTTTAACACCACGTCCATATACGCTGAAAATATTGTTTTGTCTGACTCGGAGGGTAATATTTTATCTGTGAACGCGAGCATTATCTTTGCACCCGGCCTGTACCGTCTCCGCCCATTAGCTTTTTCACTTCATCCAGGGAAACCTGATTGAAGTCGCCCTCGATAGTATGCTTAAGGCAGCTTGCGGCAACGGCGAATTCAACAGCCTCCTGAGGCTCGCTTCCATTTAACAAAGAGTAGATAAGTCCGGCACCGAAGCTGTCACCGCCTCCGACACGGTCAACTATATGTATGGAATAGCTCTTGGAGAAATAATACTCCTTGCCATCGTAAAGCATTGCTGCCCAATCATTATCGTTAGCCGAAATAGACGAGCGCAGCGTTATTGCAACCTTTTTAAAGCCGAATCTTTCGACTAGCTTCTTTGCAACGCTTTTATAACCATCCCGTGACAGCCTTCCGCCTGTTACATCGCTGTTGTCAGCCCAGATTCCGAACACATCACCGGCATCTCCTTCGTTGGCAATGCATAGGTCAACGTATTCCATGAGCTCTGCCATGACTTGACCGGCCTTCTCGCGGCTCCAGAGATTTTTCCTGTAGTTGAGGTCGCAGCTTACGGTTATGCCCTTAGCCTTTGCAGCCTTGCAGGCATCAAGACAGATAGTGGCAACGTTGTCTCCGAGCGCCGGAGTAATCCCGGTGAAATGGAACCATTGTACGCCGTCGAGAATGCTGTCCCAATCAAAATCACTCTGCGAGGCCGTCGCTATTGAGGAATTTGCACGATCGTAAATAACCTTTGATGCACGTTGGGATGCTCCCTTTTCCAGGAAATAAATGCCGACTCTGGAGCCTCCTCTGACAATTTTTCGTGTATCTACACCGAATTGCCTCAAGGAATTAATCGCTGCCTGGCCGATTTCGTGCTTCGGAAGCTTAGTTACAAAGCTTGCATCCATTCCATAATTGGCCAGTGATACCGCGACGTTTGCCTCGCCCCCGCCATAAGTAGCTCCAAAGGTGTCTGCCTGAATAAAGCGGTAATAACCTTCAGGAGCCAATCTCAACATAATTTCTCCGAACGTAACAATCTTGCCCATGTGAAGTCCCCCTACCGAAAGTATTATTTATTAGTCCATAATATGGAACACGTAATATTATATAGTTGCTAGTCTGGTTAGTCAATTGTTGTCAATCTATGCTTGTATGGTGTTTACCTCCGATTAGCAAAGCATACTTTGCATAGTAAGAATAGTACACTTTGCATTTTATGTCAAGCGTACTTTGCAAAATAGTATATTAGGTTTTTATAAGAGTTGATAATTAGGCTTCCTTCATCCATTGGACATAAAGGGCAATGAACTCACGACGATCGTTAGCGCCGCACTTTTTGAACATATTTTGGACATGCTTTTTTACTGTTGCTTCAGAAATGTATAGCTGCTCAGCAATCTCTTTATTAGAAATGTTTTCTATTAGCTTAAATGCCACGTGGCATTCTCGGGGAGTGAAACCCTTTGCCAGCAAAATGGAATTGGCCTTCAAGGGATCAGATAGTGGTATAATTGTGTTATTAAGCTGTTCACTGCCCGTCATAGGATTATCTGTTTCATTAGACTGCTGAACCTGATCAGGATTCAGCAGCCCGATGACTATATAAATAATACTGCCATAGATTAGTGGAATCACCCCATCGGCCAGCATGTGGATAGATATGGGCTTCGCTTCGTCTAGTGAGAAGCCTGAAAGGAGTGATAAAAGCGAAGCAATTATACCGGCCATAAAGGAGTTCCACTGGGCATGGGTCAAAACCTCATATCTGCCCATACCGCTTTTGTGTTGAGCCAGTGTGAGTATTAGGATGCCAAGTATCACTGAAATTAGGGGGATCGGCCTAACCATTTCTGCCCAGTCAAACCCCATCAGCACGCTTAGTAGAAGTATGTAGAGTAGTAATCCCAGCAACCGATAATACTGTCTTTTCATTTAACCTGCTCCTGCTCAAGGGTAACTAAAATTGATGAAACCTTTGCCCTTACAGGTAGAATCAGAGAAATAAAAATTAGTGAGTAAAGAACTGTGATGAAGGCAACTGAAAGTGATGGCCCCAGCTTTGCGGGTTCAGAAAGATTTGCTAATATTGCAATCATTCCCGTTATTGTGCCTACAAAGCCGGCGATTGCAAGTGACTGAATGGCCAGCTTGTCTGCCTCAAGAATACGTTTTAGGTCTATGGCTGAATAGAGGTTGACCTTTTTTACCATGAGTGAGAATCCCTTTAAAAAGTCGGATAAAAGTCCCGAAGCCAGCAACATTGGCAGGGTCAGCGCAAGGATTATAACAAGGCTTGGTAAATTTAGAAAATATGAAAGGTTACCACCTAATGCTGATAAAGAAACCAGACAAATGACATACAGAAGTATTCCTAAAAGATACATGATGAACCCTCCTTATAATTTGACAATATAGTTTTACAATACTCGCATCCGGATGATTTGATTATATATCCGCCTGCCGAAAAAGGCTATACTACCATGGGAGTATAATGGTAGTATGAGCGCTATTTGGAGGCTACTATAATAGCCTGAAACTTTTTTATTAATTTAGAGTCAAATATGAGTATATCAGCAAATGGTTTATTTACCGGCAAATTGGTTAAATTCTATTAGATTATATAAGGGACGATTTAATGAATTCTTTTGAAGAAAATGCAAAACAGTTTTGGGCTTGGCTCCAATCTTTGCTAAATGATTTAGCCGATAGCGTCGCCGGCTCATCATTAGATTTCAATGCGGTATCCGGATATTATACTCTGATATTACGGTGGATATTTCCGCTACTGTCTCTTGCCATTTTTCTGTGCTGCATCCTGCCGCTCTTGCGGGTGAAGAAGACGCAGACGGTTTGGGGCTATCTGGATATGGCCGATGGCACCAGAAAGCCTCTTAACCACTGGGAAAACTCGATGGGAAGAAGCAAGCTGTCCGACATAGTGGTGGATTTTGCCTTCGCATCGAGAAATCACGCCGTACTCACATTCCAAAGCGGCGCGTGGACTATTTCCGATCTTAGCTCAAAGGGTGGTGTGAGAATCAATGGCAAGAGGATTGAAGGTTCTGCAACAGTGATATTTGGCGATGTGATTTCACTTTCAGGCCTTGAGATGACGCTGAATTCACCAACACCAGCAAATAGTAGTTCAGGTGAGGTATCACAAACTAGTAATAGTGTAGGTGGCGCATCACTAGCCGGCAAAAGCTCCGGTGGCACATCACTGGCCGGCAATGGCGCCAAAGATAGCAGCGCCGACAATAGCGGCGCCTCAAATACCGGTACTAAGAAGAATAGTGCCAACAATAATCTCACTACAGGCGTGAGTTTTAAAACAGGGGTCACTTTGGCGCTAATTGTCCTTTCGCAACTTCTCGGTGGGCTTCAAATCTGGATTTCAATGGGCAGTGACAAGAAGCCTTCAGTTCCGATTGCGTTTGCGACCTTTATTGTCATAGAGATTGTCTATTATTTCGTCACGAGGAGATTCAGCAGGAAAAGCTTCGAGCTTGAGCTGTTGAGCTATTTTCTGTGCGGCATTAATCTTATAATTGTTGCCGCAGCATTTCCCGATTCAATGTATAAGCAGCTTGTGGCCATTGTTTTCGGTATGGCTGCATACACGGCTTTGGGGATTATTATGCATGATCTGGCAAGGGCGCGTAAGCTGAAATATGTTCTTGCGGCCGGTGCTATTTTACTTCTGGTATTGAACCTGACAATAGGCGAAACCCGACACGGCGCAAAGAACTGGATTAACCTTGGCTTTATAACCTTTCAGCCGCTTGAATTTGTAAAGATTGCATTTGTTTTAGCCGGTACTGCCACCTTGGATAGACTTCTCACTAAGCAGAACATGACTGCCTTCATTGGATTTTCGGGTGCATGTATCTGTGCGCTTGTATTGATGAGAGATTTGGGCACGGCGGTCGTTTTCTTCGGCACATTCATTGTGATTGCTTTTATGCGCTCGGGAGACGTGCGAACCATAGCGCTGATATCCTCAGGGGCAGTCCTTGGAGCAATAGCCGCGATTGTCTTCCTGCCCTATATTGCCACGCGCTTTGCAACATGGGGGAATGCGTGGGAGTTTGTCAATGATGCCGGATATCAGCAGACTCGTACGATGATATATGCCGCAAGTGGTGGCCTGCTGGGTGTAGGCGGTGGGAATGGATATCTTGTAAATGTGGCGGCGGCGGATACCGATCTGGTATTCGGAATGCTATGCGAGGAATGGGGACTCATTGTTGCCCTTATAGCGATTTTGATTATTTTATTCTTTGGGATTTACGCAGTGTTTCTTACGAAAAGCTGCAGATCCTCTTTCTATGCAATCGCAGCCTGCGGCGCGGCCTCTGTCTACCTAATACAGACTGGACTAAATGTACTGGGCTCTATGGATATTTTGCCACTAACTGGAGTGACCATCCCCTTTGTATCAAATGGGGGTTCTTCCATGATTGCATCCTGGGGGCTTCTGGCGTTTATCAAGGCTGCCGACGGCCGTATTAGACAGAATAAGCTTGCGGGGGCTAGCGGGCAAGACGATATTGCGAAGAATAGGCCAGGTGACACAGGCAGGAAAGGAGCTCATAAATGAAGCTACTTCTAAGACGTGCTGCTGTACTGCTAGTTCTAATAGTTTCGCTGGTCTTCGGAATGTCAATCTTTTTGACCAAGTATTTTACCAAGGCTCCCCAGTGGGCTAATTACCCTGCAAATAAGCACCTATACGCGAATGGGAAGTCAATTTCGTCAGGAATCATTTATGACCGCCATGATAATGTTCTTTATAAGATGACCGATGGTTCTGTAGAATTTCATAGGAACAAAACTGTACGCACTGCTCTTATGCATGCTACGGGTGACTTGAAAGATAATGTGTCCACCGGCGCAGCGTTGGCTTTCAGTGATAAGCTCAGTGGATGGGATTTTGCAAATGGAAGCTACAGCTTCGATGGGAAGCGGGGCGGT
>JAAYBT010000088.1 GCA_012730015.1 Clostridiaceae bacterium | reverse complement strand
TTTAGGTGCGTGCAAGTTTTTCGCTGACGCGAAAATGCACATGCACAATTATACCATAATAAATTATGGTATAATAAAAAAAGTACCAGTTAAGAGTTTACACTTGCTTTTTGGAGGTGCAAATGAAAAGGGATATTAAACAGAGAATCAGGACCTTTAATGAGGAGCGAAATTGGGATCAGTTTCATTCCCCTTCTAATCTAGCAAAATCTATAGTCATAGAAGCAGCAGAGCTCTTGGAAAACTTCCAATGGAATGATAAGGAGTTTGATATACAAAAGGTCAGTGAAGAATTGGCAGATGTGATGATTTATTGCTATCAGCTTGCGGATAAGCTCGAGTTGGGCGTTGAAGAAATAATGAACAATAAGCTGGATCGTAATGAAGAGAAATATCCTGTTCAAAAGGCTAAAGGAAACAGCAAGAAATATACGGAGTTTGACTTATGATTATTTATAATGAAACCAAGAATGGCTTTATGAGGGATTTTGAGAAGGGCAACCTGATAGGGAAATTAGATACTCTTTTGAGTCAGCGGCTGAGACACTCAGCCTTAAATGAGATTATGTCCTGGCGAAATTCTTTATCTTATATGTATATGGTAATGAACGATCAAGAAATCCCGGACGAATCCGGTGTCGCTATTGAATATGTGATTCCCACTTCAGCAAAACGAATCGACTTTCTAATCACCGGATATGATTCAGACAATTGCTCCAATGCAGTAATTATTGAACTGAAGCAATGGTCAAGGGCAGAGCTGGTGGAGGACAAGGAAGATATCGTGGAAACGGCCATAAATCATGGCATCAGAGAGGTTCTCCATCCATCGTATCAAGCATGGTCCTACGCAGCATTATTGACAGACTTCAATGAAACGGTTCAGAACGGTATCATTAAGCTACATCCATGCGCATATTTGCACAACTATCGCAGAAGAGTCCCAAACGATCCTATAACAGATGAACACTATTCTGATATTCTCGGCAAGGCGCCACTGTTTGATGGAAATGGTGTTAACGAATTACGCAAATTTATAAAGTCATTTGTCCGAAAAGGCGATCAAAGAAAGACCCTTTATGAACTCGAGAACGGAAAGATTAGGCCGTCGAAATCTTTGCAAGACAGCCTTGCCAGCATGCTGAATGGTAATCCAGAATTCACACTAATCGATGAACAGAAATTAGTTTTTGAACGGGCAATATCAATGGCTGAAAAGACAAGATTGGATGATATTAAACGAGTATTTATTGTGGAAGGCGGGCCGGGCACAGGGAAAAGTGTTGTGGCAATTAGATTATTAAGTGAATTATTAAGCCGGGGAATGACCTGCCATTACATCTCGAAAAACTCTGCACCCCGTGAAGTATATAAAACTAAGTTAAAAGGAAATGAAAAAGCAAACTCAGTAGATAACCTTTTTAAAGGATCCGGCTCATACTTTGATATGATAGAAGGCACGTTGGATGTAGCAATCGTCGATGAGGCCCATAGATTAAATGCTAAATCGGGTTTTTACTCGAATCAGGGAGAGAATCAGATTAAGGAAATAATCCATGCGAGTAAGGTTTCTATATTCTTTATCGATGAGGATCAGCGAATTAGCTTAGCGGATATCGGAACCATTGAGGACATAAAGAAATATGCCAAGCTGGAAAAAGCGCATATTTACGAAGATGAATTAGTTTCCCAGTTCCGTTGTAATGGCTCTGCTGGATATATTGCCTGGCTTGATGATGTGCTTCATATTAGGGAAACCGCAAACCCCATTTTTGATTTGGATTATGATTTCGGTGTTGTGGATGACCCCAATGAACTGATGAACTGGGTCCGCCAAAAGAACGAGAACAACAAGTCACGAATGCTAGCGGGATATTGCTGGGAATGGCCGACTGATGAGCGAAGAAACGCAAGCTATTCTGATATACAAATAACTGATAAGGACTTTGAGATAAGCTGGAATCTCAACGGCCAGATTTGGGCTATCGATCCAGACTCAGTCGAGCAAGCTGGCTGCATTCACACATCTCAAGGGCTTGAGTTCGAATACGTTGGAGTTATTATTGGTCCCGATATGAGCTATAAAAATGGCCATGTGATTACAGATGTTGATAAGCGGGCCTCATCAGACATGTCAATTAAGGGGATAAAAAAGATGAAAAGAGAAAGCCCCGAAAAAGCCGAGCGAATTGCCGAGCGAATAATAAAAAATACATATCGAACGTTAATGACTAGAGGAATGAAGGGCTGCAGAGTGTATTGTACGGATGAAAGCCTTTCTGAGTATCTTAAATCACGCTCATCCCCTACTGTGTTTTATGATGCCAGTACCTTAGGGAACTTAATTATTGCCGAGGAGCCTGAG
>JAAYBT010000087.1 GCA_012730015.1 Clostridiaceae bacterium | reverse complement strand
TGGTAGAATATCTGCTCATAAAATACTATTGGGTTGCTGAACTGTATTTTTATGGTATAATTACATTAGTCCATTAATATTTGTGTTGATGTATCAAAGAAGGAAAATATGATTAGCAAATCCTTTATAAAGGTAAAGTCCTCATGGGGGCATGATATTAATAACTTAATGCTAACACACTCACCAAAATCAAATTCAGTTGCTATTCTTTTTCCAGGTGGAGATGGTAGTTGTGATGCCCCATTGCTTCATTATGCAAGGAAAGCAACATTATTATCAGGCTGTGATGTATTAAGTTTGGAATATGGCTATTACAGAGCAACTAACACCTTCAAGCCAGAATTTCTTAATCAAACAATAAGTGAGGTAAATGAGGCTATTCAGATATGTCTGGCAAATGGATATGATAACATTTACTTCATTAGTAAAAGCTTAGGCACATCTGTTGCAGGGGAAATTAGCAGATTAATTGGAAATAACAAAATTAATAATATGTTTTTAACCCCTACATCACATACAACTCCATATATAGTAAATTCAAAGTGTGTAGTGGTGACTGGAACTAATGATAAGTTGTTCCCCAAAGAGCAAATAGATATAATAAAAACTTGCTCTTTAGTAGATTTACACATTATTGAGAATGCTACACATTCACTTGAAAGTGATGATGACTATATCAAGAGTTTGGAGATATTAGGAGCCGTGACCAACTTGTGTTCAAAGTTTGTTAGTAAAAGCACTGAGAGATTAAGTGAGTAGGAAGCTATTACAGGATTATGGAAACTCTTAGAGGTGGTATTATGATAGATATTAGGACTCTTGAGAAGTATGATTTAGAAGACCAAAAATCCCTTGGCAAAAATGGATATACCACAAACTACAGATATGTGGCCACCAAGGATGAAACAGCAGATGAAACAACCATTAGAGTAAAACTTGAGAAGCTTGAAGAGCCATATGTAACAATTTGGCCATCAACAAAAGAGGATTTTGAAAATTATGATGAAATCATCCCCCATGGCTATTCATTAGGTGCATATGATGGTGACAAGCTGGTGGGTGTTTTAATTGTTGAAAATAGACAATGGAATAACTCCCTGTGGATAGATGAAATAGAAATAGCTGACACTCACAGGGGTAAGGGTGTGGGTGCTTTACTTCTAAATAGGCTGCATGATGTAGCTGTAAAGGATGGTTTTAGGATTATTGCCCTTGAGGTTCAGAGTACTAACTACTCTGCTATAAAGTTTTACAGAAAAAATGGCTATGAACTGGATGGGTTAGATTTATCCCTCTATACAAACACAGATGCATTAGATGGTGAAGTAGCATTCTTTATGAAAAGGAAATTACTGTAACCCATGTCCAGATCATAGGCAGGGCAAGACTTGTAAACTATCTAGAGTGCAGGGTATTATTGTTTTCGAGAACGAAGTTCCTCCTTTGGTCTTTGTAAAGAGCCGGATTGATTGGATTGCAGGCAAAATTCAATCTTGGAGGCTGAAAATGAAAAAGCGATTTGTTGATGAAAAGACCGGAATCCCTTATACTTTGGTTGGTGATTACTATCTACCATGAGGCGATTTCCCTGATGATGACAGCGATAATGTGCCAATCGGCGTATGGGGGCAGCGGCGCAAGCGGTATCTGATAGAGCATCGAAAGGAACTGTATGCTGAACTGCTGACAAGTGGAAAACTGAATGGCTATCTAAAGGAGCTTGACGAACAGGCGCAGGATATGTTTTCCTGGTTGGTACAGCAAATGGCTGACAGGGAGGGAGTCACGGAACGTCTGAATGCTGACGATCAAATGGCATGGGTCGGCAGGATGAACAGCATCCGCGGAAGAGCGCGGGAGACCGTAAATAACGAGTTTATTTATAATTAACGGCAAGGGCGGCAGTGCATTTCGGTGTGCTGCCGCCCTTTTTCTATGCCTCCTGCTTGTAAGAGAATTATTGCACTGCCAGCGCGTAAAGCTCGTCTATGCTCATTCCGAAACGCTCCCGTACGTTCCCTTCGAAAATTTCCATCGGCACCTTCATAAAACCATCACCCTGCGTACCCAAGGCTTCGTTCAGCACCGAGCGCACGGGATCAATGTTTTGCGGGTCATACTCAAATTCATCCTCAGCAGGATAGTAGCTAAATAGTACCTCTGCGCCATCTTTTTCCATGGAGATGTAATATACGTTTTTGTCCGCGAAATAATAGATCTGCGTCTGATATCTCTTTACATTGGGATCAAAAAACGACATGCTCCAGTCGAGCTTATGCCCCTCCTCGACATTTTCATCCCATTCCGGTTTGTGTATATAAATCTCCATACCGTTTTCTTGATAATAATAGGTTCCCTTGTAATCGAGAAACTCGAATCCGAGATTTTCATACGGTGATGCCAGCACTATATTTTCATCAAACGGCATACTGTATAGAGTATCAATCGCAATTCCAAGCGCCTCCTGAATTGTATTGTCAAAGAAGACAACGGGAGTAAGCAATACGTCCTCACCGCCCGCATCGCCGAACGCCTCCCTCACGATCGGCTCCATGTCGGCACGTTCACAACCGAAGTTGTTTTCCGCAACATCATAGACATAGGTGTAGTTTTCCCGCGTGTTTGGATCAAACATCCGTACGGCATAGGCGTTGTGAACAGGATAGAAGCCGACTGAATTCTTATAGCCGCTCTCCGCTCCCGTGATCACTCGAATGCAGTTTATCCAATCCGGCTGCGGTGGGTCGCCCCATTCGCCGTGATTCAGGCGTATGTCATATTCGTCCGTTTCGTACAACGCCAGCTTATCGCGATCGTTGAAGGTAAACCCAAGCTCTGCGAGCGTGGTCGGCGGGGGCAATATTTCAAAATCCCTGCCCTCAAGGTTTGGATAAATGCCATCAAGCGGCGAATAGTCAGAGGAGGGACATTCAGCAAGGTACAGGTGTCTTATGCCTGTCAAAGCAGCCAGCGGCGCGAAATCATTTACCGCGCAGTGGTCGAGCACAAGCACGGTCAGATTCGTCAGCCCCGCAAGTGGCGTAATGTCACTGACGGGATTAGCGCGAAGCGACAGCACGGATAACTTTTTAAGTCCAGCAAGCGGCGCAACGTCGGTTATTTCATGGAAAGAGAGGTCAAGGCTTTCGAGGTTTTTGAAGTAATCCAGACCGTCGATCTCTCGTATCGGCGCAGCGTCGGGAAGAAGCCGTTTCCATTCATAAGAGAGATTCAACACGGACACAGCCTCGGCCTCGGCAAGCGTAATGTCGCCCTCCGGCTTGCACATCGCGGCGCGCACCATTGCCTCCAGCGTT
>JAAYBT010000009.1 GCA_012730015.1 Clostridiaceae bacterium | reverse complement strand
GAGAATTTCCGAAATCAAAGCCTTGTAGGAATTTTTCCTGTCAAATTTCTCTTCAGCACAGCGTCTTGCATTTGCTCCCATTTCTTTTCTTAAGTTCTCATCCAGAATTAGGCGCTCTATCTTCTCAGCTAAATCTGCTGCATCATTGTTGTGGCAGTTAAAGCCCATATGATACTCTTCCACCAAATTGCGATATTCTTCATTCTCCTGTGTGCTCACAACAGGAAGCCCACTCGAAGCATAGTCGCCATGCTTATTTGTAATACTTTGCGCTGCATTGTGCATAATAGGATTCACACAGATATCGCATTCACATAGCTGTGCGCACATTTCGCTGTATTCCAATCTTCCAGTAAAAACAGTATCTAATTTCTTCGCTTTGGCATAGTGTTCAAATTCCTCGCGCTTTGGGCCAGATCCCATGATGATGAATCTATATGGAATTCCTTTGTGCGCTATAATCTCTAATGCGTCAAATACACATGTCAGATCATAGCTGCTCCCAAGAGTCCCACAATAGGCAAGCCAAACTTCATTATCCTGTTTTTTCAGCTTTGCGGGTTGGCTCGCATACTCATCAAACGTACTAAGATTAGTCCCCAGAAACACTGTGTTGCCGGATTTTACTTTACGGTTTACTGACAGTGCCCTGTCAACATATGTCATTGATACGGCACATATTCCATCTGCCTTTGAATATGCTTTATTGGCAAGCTTATTAAATGGATTAAATACAAGATCACTTATTATGGGAACGTTAAATACCATTTTAAAAGCTTCTGGCCACAAATCCTGTACATCAATTATGAACCTAATATTATTTTTCTCACAGTAATCTGCAACATATCCGGGTCCAGTCAAAGAGGGAATTGCACAATAAATCACATCCGGTTTCGGTATCGATTCTAAATATTTTTTTAGATTCTTTCCCCATATGCGGTGACTGTAAAATCTTTTTAAGCTTACTGTCTTTTGATAACCAGGCTCATCAAGAAATGTAATTTTAAATGGGTACTGCAAAGTAACCGGTTTTTTCTTTGATCTTAGCCCCCTACTCCAACTTGTCGTTACTATTTCGACATTGTGTTCTTTTGCAAGTTGCTTTGCCAGATATGAAAAACGACCGTTGTCTGTCGCCGAGAAGTCTCTTGTAAAATGAGCTATTATCAATATGTTCATCTTGAATTGCCTCTCATCGTCAGATTGTTAAATCTGTAACTCTGCCGCCGAATCATCAAACACATCTTCACCATCCAGCACAATCGGCTCCACGTCTACATCCCGCAGGAAAATATACGGCTTTTCATAGTGGTGGAACGGATCCCTCACCACATTCCTACTATCACCATCTTCATGAATACGAATCGTGTCTTCAATCAGATCGAAGCCCACATGCGCCATAACGCCTGTGTAAGCCATGTGGCGGATATTGACTTCTGTCACTTTCATATTCCCGTCCTTGTCCTCTTTCAAATCGAAGGACAGGATACCATGGGCAGGAACACCGAGCTTGTTTTCTAAATATTTAATACAGCGGTCGCAAAACTCATTGATTCGATCTTCATTCAGAAAACGTCCGAAATGCGTATTCCCCGTCACGTGAGACGGGGCTGTATTAGCCATGACGTATTCCACGCATTCAAGAGCAGCACCCTTCACATACTCACCATTGTAGTAAAGCATCTGGTTGGCCAAATGGCGGCCAGTAAGAAACTCTGATACTGTGAACTCCGGGATGCGAGAGTTGATGAATAGCCAAGACTTATATGAACTGATATCATCCAAACGCAAAGAACCAAGGCCACCTGTTCCCTCGGTCGCCCTGATCCAGCACGGGAATCCAATTTCTTTCTCCACGTCTTCAAAACGCGGATTCTCCTGAGTGACCTTTATGGTCTTTGGAATGAAGTCAGTGCCCTCCAGCAATTCAGCCATTATCGCTTTATCCCGGAGTGATTCTGAAAGCTGTTTACAGCCCATGAACACAGGACAGGGATACTTCCCGTGGTCTTCAAAGTACTGACCCCATTCCACAATCTCAGACTCAGGCTGAACAAAGGCATAGTCGATCTTTTCTTTCTCCACCAGCTTCTCAATCCACGGGAAATAGGAAGGATCATCACAGCGGGGAGCAACATAGTACTTATCAATCAGCTTGCTGCCAGCTTTAGTCATCATAAAGAAGCCCATGGCTTTCTTCTCTACATCACAGCCAACAAGCCTATAATTAGGATGATTTTCTTTTATAATTGTGGCTATCGAGCGAGGCGTAAGTCCACCGATGCCAGTGATAAGAATCGTCTTCATTTACTACTATTTTCCTTTTGTCTTTTTTTCAATTTCTTTGATTATGTACATTGGTGAACGAGAGAGCTACCCCATTGTCCACACTGGGCACCATGCGGTGAAAAATCCACCCTCGTCAGCTAAAAACCATCGGCCGTTTTCGGTGAAAATCCTCAGCGTACCTATCGGTCAAAATTCCACCCAAATTGGCTTATTTGCAGACCCAAAGCATATTCAGCAGCGTCCATTTGCAAGCCTCATATACATTCTGCCGCTCCAATTTGGCTACCTGATACATGCTCAACCAACAGTCTTTTTCCTATTTGAATACCCAAAGCATGCCCAGCCGCTCCAATACGACTGCCTTAACCATAGGCAATCGACATTTGAAAAAGATCTCCAGCAAAACCCTCGTCCAATTTGACCCCTCAATCATGTCCAGCCGATTAGAGGAAACAGCGGTGTATGATCTCAATAATCCGATCCTGCTGCTCCTCCGTCATCTTATTATCGGAGGGTAAACAGAGCCCTCTCCTGAAAATATCAGCCCCTACGTCCTCGAAAGTGCCTGAAATATAGGCATTTGTCCGTCCTCTACCATTTCCCTCAACCGTGACGAACGGATTCGTCCGGTAGATCGGCTGCATATGCATGGGCTTCCAAATTTTCCGCGACACTCTCAAAGACTAAATCTGATTGCGAAACGCATTGATCAAGCATGGAGTAATCTGCCGGAATCAGATTATTCATAATACTGCTTGCCTTCACAGAATTGCCGGCTTTTATCGCCGCCTTTTTTGACTTCTCCATATCCCGACTGACCATGTAGACTTTAGCATTACCAAAGGAGGCGAAAATGGCAGAGACATTACACCCCATGGTACCATTAGCACCAATGACAGTTACAGTCTTAATATTCATTAGAATGCCTCCTTTTTTGATACTGCAATTCTATGAGTGGTACTTTATTGGAACAGCCGGAACGCCGACTGCAGTACAGTTTGCCGGAATATCTTTGACAACCACAGACCCGGCACCAATAATAGTATCTTCGCCGATTTTCTTCCCCTGAATAATCTGGCTGCCTGTGCCCATCTCAACACACTCACCAAGTTCGGTAATACCGGACACGTTTACACTTGGGTATAACGTGACAAAATCATGCAGCACGGCGTCATGGCCAACTGTACAATCCAAGTTGAGGATAGTATGCTCACCGATGGTAACATCAACGGTGATAATAGTATGCGCACAAATGATGCTGCCCTCGCCTACCTTTACCCTGCCTGATAATATCGCGTCAGGGTCTATCAATGTGGCAAAACTCTTAACTCCAAGCGATTTGATATACTGAATGATTTTTTTCTTGTTGTGGATGCGCCAACTGCGCAAACAAATAAGGCGTTCTCATAGTCAACACAACTATCCACAGGACCAAGTACCTTTACATGTCCATCGCCTGGGCTTTTACCCCGCAGTTCCTGCTTATCATCAAGAAATCCAAGCAGATTGAATTTATTTGCAAATTTCTTCTCATTTATCCGCTCAACAAGCCATGCTACTTCGCGCGCAAACCCCCCTGCACCGATAATGATTAGATTCTGCATATATTTATCTCCTTCACGCCCCTGCTTTATTGATACCATCAAAAGGAACCATCGTCTCACTCACCCCGGCATTAATCCCTCGCCGCTTCAGTACATTCATGATGGTCATCCAAAGTATCTTCATATCCAACACAAAACTGATATGATCCACATACCATACATCGCGCTCAAATTTCTGTTCCCAGCTGAGTTCATTGCGGCCATTCACTTGCGCCCAGCCGGAAATGCCGGGCCGCACATCGTGCCGCCGCATCTGCTGAGGCGAATACAGGGGAAGATACTGTACCAGCAAGGGGCGGGGGCCGATGAAGCTCATCTCCCCCTTGAGGATATTCAGCAGTTGGGGCAGCTCATCCAGGCTGAGCGCGCGGATGACACGGCCTGTCCGTGTCATCCGTTCCATATCCGAGAGCGCCTTCCCATCCCGCTGCGTTTGCTCAACCATGGTGCGCAGTTTATAGATCTTAAACAGCTTTCCTTTGTAACCGGGACGATCCTGCACAAAGAATGCCGGGCCTTTTGTTTCAATCTTAATCAAAATATAGCAAAGGCTAACGGCTGCCAGCGCGGGCAACAACAGCACCAATGCCAGCAGTATATCCAAAACATACTTGATGTACCAATAAGGCTTGCGCACGAAAACCTCCACGCCGGTATTGCCGCGGTTATTAGTTACTCAATCTCCATTACCTGAGAAGCAGTCTTTGATCTCCGCG
>JAAYBT010000086.1 GCA_012730015.1 Clostridiaceae bacterium | reverse complement strand
CTCATATCATCCAGTCTTTCCAGTTCCTTTTCATGGTCTATTTTCTTCATGCTTTTGCTCCACCTCGGTCCATATTGGTCTTTCAAGGGTAATATCACCTATTTTCCCTCCGCGGAATTCATCCAGCATAACAACTGCTATTCTTCTTAAGTCTATTTCCCCTCCGGGAAGTATGCAGCCTCGCTTGGCTCCTGCTAGCTCAAGAAGTCTGTAACCCTTGCGGTTTTCATCCTCCAGCTTGTAGCGCTCAGCAAGCAGCCCGGGATAATCCTTTGACAATCTTTCGGCTAATTGCGCGGCTACTTCCGTTACATCATATATATCATCATTGATTGCACCTGTAAATGCTAGGTTTAATGCAGTATTCTGATCATTAAATTTGGGCCAGAGAATGCCGGGAGTATCAAGCATTTCTATTTCAGGATTCAGACGAATCCACTGCTTGCCCTTTGTAACACCGGGCTTATCACCTGTTTGAGTAACGGCTCTCTTAGCTATATTGTTGATAAAGGTAGACTTGCCCACATTGGGTATGCCCACAATCATTATCCTGATTGGTCTGAAGATTCTGCCCTTTTGCTTGTCACGCTCAAATTTGTCCTTCATCATCACTTTAAGCTGATTCTTCAGTTGGTTCATCCCCTTACCCTTTATAGAGTCGGCAAAAATGACATGCATTCCTTTACTCTTGTACCAGCTTGCCCAATCCTTAGATATTTCGGGGTCGGCCATATCAGACTTATTTAATACAATCAAACGCGGCTTATTCTTAACGATGGAATCAATTTCGGGATTCTTGCTACTGGCTGGTATTCGAGCATCCAGCAGCTCCACAACCACATCAACCAAATTTAGGTTTTCAGTTAGAAGTCGTCTGGTTTTTGCCATATGTCCCGGAAACCATTGAATATTCATATCTCAATCCTTCCAAAAATATAAAAGGAACCCTGCGGTTCCCATTATATTTATGATTCTTTTGTTGTATCTCTTGCAACGAGCTTTTCTTTAACTCTTGAAGCCTTGCCGACTCTGTCGCGCAGATAATACAGCTTAGCTCTTCTAATCTTACCTTTTCTTACAATCTCGATTTTGTCGATTTTAGGTGAGTGAACTGGAAGGATTCTCTCAACTCCTACGCCGTAAGATACTCTTCTTACTGTAAAGGTTTCCTTAAGCGCGGCACCTTTTTTTGCAATAACGGTTCCTTCAAATATCTGAATTCTCTCTCTGGTTCCTTCTTTAATCTTCAGATGAACTCTAACGAAGTCTCCTATGCTAACAACAGGTAAATCCGTTCTCAACTGTTCCTGTTCTAATGCCTGAATAATATTCATCTATGTTTCCTCCTCTCTTGCCTGAACGTTCATCAATGCAAACTATTGCACCAGCGGACCGTCCGTATTACACACGTCAAGCATTATATCATAAATAAGTTTTGTTTGTAAAGCCTTATGAGCAATAAAATAGTCGTATGTGAAATGAAAAAGTAAATGCAACCAAGCTCTTCAAAATCTTTGGCTTGTCATTGGCTTGTCAATAATGTAGTCAGTATGACTGCATCAGCTTAAGTTTATTTCCACTTTTAGTTTATGTCCTCTTCTATCCTTGCCTTACTCTTTCACTTCATCATCATTATTTTTCAATAATTTCTTGTCCTCGCTAGTGAGCTCCAACTGTTCATACATATCAGGCCTTCTTGCCTTTGTCCTTCTTAAAGCCTGCAGTCTTCTCCACTTAGTTATGTTGGCGTGATGTCCTGACAACAGCACTTCGGGTACCTGCTTTCCCATGAAGTCGGCAGGACGCGTGTACTGAGGGTATTCGAGAAGTCCGTCCTTATGTGACTCCTCCTCATAGGATTCTTCATTAGATAAAACCCCTGGAATTGTTCTGCTGATGGCATCTACGAGCACCATTGCAGGTAACTCACCACCTGTAAGGACATAGTCTCCAATGGATATCTCTTCATCCACCAGTTCTTCCAGAATCCTCTCATCAACGCCCTCATAATGCCCGCATAACAAAATGATATGCTCATGCTTTGATAAATCCTCTACAAGCTTTTGATCCAAGGGCTTCCCTTGCGGACTCATATATATAAAATGAGGCTTATAATCAAGCTCCTTAACGATTGACCTATATGCATCATAAATTGGCTGAGCGAGCATCACAAGCCCATTCCCTCCGCCATAGGGATAATCGTCGGTCTTTTTATGCTTGTCCTTGGAAAAGTCTCGTATGTTGTGTGCGTCTACCGAAACCAAGCCTTTTTCCTGAGCTCGACCGATAATACTGCTCCCAAGGATTGCATCAAATATTTCCGGAAAAATTGTTAATATATCAAACTTCATCATCCAGTAATCCTTTCGGAATGATTACATCTATTCTCTGCTGATTTAACGAAACATTACTTACAACGCTTTTCAAAGCAGGAACTAGTATTTCCTTCCCGGAATCGTCCTTGACAACATAAACATCGTTGCTTCCTGTCTCAAGCACATTGGTAAGCTCACCGAGCAGCCTGCCATTTTCGTCAAAAACGCTGCAACCGATAATATCGCATATGAAAAAGGAGTCTTCGGGAAGCTTTACAGCATGCTCCCTATCCACAAGCACAAAGCAATCCTTGTATTTTTCAGCTTCGCTCATCGAATCAATACCAGAGAATTTTATCATAACTGATCCCTTGACGTATTTTACATCTAGAATGGAGAGCTTTTCTAACTGTCCATCCTTCTCAATATATGCCCACTTTAGCTCATCAAACCGGCGTGGGTCATCTGTCAGCGGAATCAGCTTCATTTCGCCTTTAACGCCGTGCGTATTTACAATTTTTCCTACCTGTAAGTATTCTATCATAATTAATTACCTCAAACTGCTATTATGCGTATTCGGGGGGCTGTAAACAGTAAAAAAGGTGTTGTGAAACACCTCTTTTACTGAACAATCTCCACTGAAACCCTTATGTTTTGCTTAATAGCAGCAGCCTTTACGACGGATCTAATCGCCTTGGCTATCCGCCCCTGCTTTCCTATTACCTTGCCCATATCCTCCTGAGCCACTCTTAGCTCGAGAATAAGACCATTTTCGCCTTCAACTTCGTTGACACTCACTTCGTCAGGAT
This sequence comes from Clostridiaceae bacterium, assembly GCA_012730015.1. Taxonomy (GTDB): domain Bacteria; phylum Bacillota; class Clostridia; order Acetivibrionales; family DTU013; genus JAAYBT01. The sequence continues at coordinate 1,181 of JAAYBT010000086.1, read as the reverse complement.
AATCAACGAGTGCTTTTGCGATGATTTCTAGAAGTTCCTTCATTTTAATGCCTCCCGCCTAAAGCTCAAACCAATGTTATTTTAGTATTACTGAATAACACCGCTTTTCTTCAATAAAGACTTAACTGTATCAGTAGGCTGTGCACCATTCTTTATCCACTTCTCAGCCTTCTCGTTGTCTATTTTAAATTCAACAGGATTAGCCAATGGATTGTATGTGCCTATTTCTTCAATAAATCTTCCATCGCGAGGAAATCTTGAATCAGCTACTACTACTCTGTAATAAGGATTCTTCTTTGCTCCGATTCTCTTAAGCCTGATCTTAACTGCCATTTTGTCACCTCCCCTCAAGTATGGATTCGATAGTAAAACTAAAATGGCATCCTGAACTTACTTAACCCTCTGCCACCTTTTTTCCCCGCATCATTGATCATCTTCATCATCTTTTTCATCTCTGCAAATTGCTTGAGAAGAGCGTTAACGTCCTGAATGGTCGTACCGCTGCCCGCCGCAATCCTTTTCCTTCTGCTGCCATTTATAATGGATGGGTCTGTCCGTTCCTTAACTGTCATAGACTTAATAATTGCTTCAACACGCCCCATCTTCTTCTCGTCAACATTCATGTTCTTCATGGCCTTTGTATTCATACCCGGAATCATACCTAAAACCTGGTCCAGCGGTCCCATTTTCTTTACCTGCTGCATCTGATCAAGGAAATCATCCAGTGTAAACTGCTGCGTCCTCAGCTTTTTCTCCATTTCAAGAGCCTTCTTCTCATCGAAAGCGTCCTGTGCCTTTTCGATCAGACTGAGTACATCACCCATGCCAAGTATCCTGGATGCCATTCTTTCAGGGTAAAAAGGCTCAATATCGTTTAGCTTCTCTCCCGTAGCCGCAAACTTGATTGGCTTTCCAGTAACGGCCTTTACAGAAAGAGCTGCACCGCCTCTTGTATCACCATCCAGCTTCGTCAATATCAAGCCATCAACACCAAGCTTTTGATTGAAGCTGTCCGCTACATTAACTGCATCCTGACCGGTCATTGAGTCAACAACCAGCAGTATTTCCTGTGGATGTACGGCTTTTTTAATCCTGTCAAGCTCATCCATAAGCTCCTCATTAATGTGAAGCCGGCCGGCTGTATCGATGATTACAAGATCATACAATTTGGATCTTGCATG
>JAAYBT010000085.1 GCA_012730015.1 Clostridiaceae bacterium | reverse complement strand
GACACAACCATTTCCTTTTCATCCAGGTATTTTTTTACGAAGCCATAGGCGGTCTTGTCTGCCACAGAGGCAATAGTTCCTGCTCTAAACACATTCCCCGTCCCGAACAGTACCTCTGTATACTTGTGGGCTTGAGCCTGGTACTCTCCCGAAAAATTCAAGTCTATATCAGGAGCCTTGTCGCCATCGAAGCCCAGGAAGGTCTCAAAGGGAATGTCGTGCCCATCACCCTTTAGGAGTGTACCACAAACAGGACAGTCCTTCTTTGGTAAATCAAAGCCGGACCCAATAGAGCCGTCTGTAATAAACTCAGAATACTTGCAGCTCTTGCAGATGTAATGTGGAGGCAGAGGATTTACCTCCGTTATCCCCGTCATGGTTGCCGCAAAGGAAGAGCCCACAGAGCCTCTTGAGCCTACAACATAGCCGTCCTCGTTGGACTTTGTCACCAGCTTCTCCGCTACAACATACATTACAGCAAATCCGTTCTTAATAATCGAGGTCAGCTCTTTTTTCAGCCTTTTTGAAACAATTTCAGGCAGCGGATCGCCATACATCTTATGGGCATTCCTGTATGCCATCTGCTCAATCTCCTGCTCCGCACCTTCAATACTGGGTGGATAGGTGCCAAGAGGTATGGGTATAACCTGTTCAACCATATCGGCAATCAGGTTGGTATTCTCTACCACGACCTCATAGGCCTTTTTATACCCAAGATATGCAAACTCCGTCAACATCTCCTCTGTTGTCCTGAAAAACAGGGGAGCCTGCCTGTCCGCATCAGCATATCCCTGACCACTCATCAAAATTCTCCTGAAAACCTCGTCCTGAGGGTCCAGAAAGTGCACGTCGCATGTGGCAACAACAGGCTTTCCCAGCGCCTCTCCAAGCTTTACAATCCGGCTGTTCAGCTGCCGGAGCTCTTCCTGCCCTGACACCGTGCTGCTTTTTATAAGGAACTCATTATTGCCAAGAGGCTGAATCTCCAGATAATCATAGAAGCCGGCAATCCTCTCAAGCTCCTCGGTACCTTTACCGTGCACCATGGCACTGTAGAGCTCTCCCGCCTCACAGGCGCTCCCCACAATCAGGCCGTCCCGGTACTTAGTCAGCAGGCTTTTTGGCACCCTGGGCTTCTTATAAAAGTAATTTAGGTGTGATTCTGAAATTATTTTGTATAAATTCTTCAAGCCGACAGAGTTTTTAACAAGCAATATGGCGTGATAAGAATTAGCCTTTTTATAATCAAAATTCCCCGACAGGGCCTGGGCAATGTCGTCCAGAGTATTTGAGCCCCGCTCCTTAAGCGCCTCCAGACACTTAATGAATATTTCAGCAGTTGCAGTTGCATCATGCACAGCCCTATGATGCTTATCCAGCTTTACGCCCAGATGCTTTGCTACCACATCGAGCTTATGCTTGCTAAGCTGCGGGAACATGCTCCTCGCCATCTGTAGCGTATCAACTATAATGTTATGAAGCTCTTTATCCTGCGCCGCAGCGGCCAATCTTATAAAGCCGGTATCAAAGGGAGCATTGTGGGCTACAAGCGGCATTTGTCCGACAAACTCCAAAAAGCCCTCCAGCGCCCGCTCAATAGGTGGAGCATCGGCGACCATTGCATCAGTGATACCGGTTAGTTTTGTAATATACTCGGGAATTAGAACTCCGGGGTTGACAAAGGTAGAGAAGGTGTCACGAATCTTTCCTCCTTCAACAAGAACTGCGCCAATCTCCGTAATCTTATCCTTCCCGGCATTTAAGCCCGTGGTCTCTATATCAAATACCACAAAGGGACCTTCAATTGGGTAGTAATCCTGCCTTCCCGAATCCTTATAAACTACCGGCGGCTCATTATCCAAAAGATAGCATTCTACCCCATATAGGATCTTGATATCATTCTTTTTCCCGGCATTATATGCATCAGGAAAGGACTGTACAACACCATGATCTGTAATTGCAATAGCCTTATGTCCCCATTTTGCAGCGCGCTCCACCAGCTTATCCACAGGTGTGACCGCATCCATGGCACTCATCTGGGTGTGCAGGTGCAGCTCGACTCTCTTAGTCTTCGCCTCATCCATTTTCATCTTTTTTTCCATCTGGAGGATGTCAGTAGCCATAATAGACAAGTCTTTGGAATATTTATCAAACTGAGCCTCTCCACGGACCTTGAAATAGAGGCCATCAATTATTTGCTCAGCCCTCAAATCATAGTCATCCTCTTGAACAAAGAGCTTCACAGTCACCGAGCTTGTATAGTCCGACATGTCAAAGGTGCATAAATAGCGGTTCCCCCGTATCTGTCTGAACTCAACATTGGCAACCTCGCCAAGCATAGCTACTCTGCCGGAATCCTGCGTTACCTCGCTCATTTTCATAAGCTTGTCCCTGAAGCTTTTGCCGAGGATAACCTCAAGAACCTGCGGATCACTATCGTCCCCTATCTTTTTTCTTGGACCCTTCTTCTTGCCCGAGGACTTTTCTTCAAGCAAAAGCCTTTCGTGCGCACGGTCCTCTTCTTTTTCAATAAGCTCGATATACTTTTCTCGAACATCCTGATTTATCTCTTGATTTAGAAAGGAAACAGCAATTTTCTTACCAAAAGCATTCAATATGGTCTTCTCGATCATCCTGTCACAGTCTAGAGACCTTAGTATATCACATCCGCCTGTGGCAAGATGTATTTGCAGGATATCAGACTTCAGCTCCCAGCGATTGCCATTGAGAATGCCTCTGCTCGAAGCCGCCTGTGAATTTACTATATGTACAATGCTGTCCCAATAGCACGAAATTATATCGGTCAAAGGCATATCAAGGTTAAACCTTAGCCTGATCTCAACCTTCATAGAAAAAACCGCCTCCAGCTCTGCTTCCACAAGTTCCACGATAGAAACGGGTATTAGTCTGGCTGAGGTGGCTTTAACCATTAATTTCCCGGTCTTTCTGCTCACTCCAAGGCCCTTTATAGCAACATCCTTAAAATAATCCAACATGCTCGGATCAAGTACCAAGTCCGGGAAGGTCTCGATAAAGCTTTTGTTCATTCCTGCTTCTGACATTTGTGAATTCCCCTTTAAAGTTTATCTAAAGTAATTGTGTTCTGCATTACTAGCCCTGCCCTATAGCTTATCTATTTCTGCAAGCAGCTCTTCAACGATTCTATCCTGTGGAATTTTCCGAATGATCTCACCCTTTTTAAATAACAGGGCCTCACCCTTACCTCCCGCTATCCCAATATCGGCTTCTCTAGCCTCGCCCGGCCCATTTACGGCACAGCCCATTACAGCTACACGAATCTGCTTATCACAGCCCACAAGCCGCTCTTGTACTTCGTTTGCTACTTTTATAAGATCTATCTGAGTACGTCCGCAGGTCGGGCATGATACAAATTCTACTCCTGTTTTTCGTAAACCCAATGCCTTCAATATCTCTATGCCAACCCGGACCTCCTCCACCGGATCGCCTGTAAGCGACACCCTCAATGTGTCGCCGATTCCCTCTGAGAGTAAGCAGCCAATCCCTGCTGCAGACTTTACCGTTCCCCCAAAGATCGTACCAGCCTCCGTAACGCCTATATGTAGAGGATAATTCGTCTTTTTCGATATTATCCGATATGCCTCTATCGTCATGGGAACACTGGAGGCCTTCAATGAGAAAATAATATCCTCAAAGTCCAGCTCCTCGAGCATGCGAGCATGGTCGAGCGCACTTTCCACCATGCCCTCGGCACTGACGCCCCCATACTTTTCCAATATATGCTTTTCAACAGAGCCTGAATTGACTCCTATCCTTATTGGAATGCCTCTCGGCTTTGCAGCCTCGACAACCATCCTGACCCTTTCGCTGCCGCCAATATTGCCCGGATTGAGACGAATTTTATCAACGCCTCCGGTAATGCAGGTCAGCGCAAGTCTATAGTCAAAATGAATATCTGCAACAAGAGGTATAGCAATTGCCCTTTTTATTTCCCTGACCGCTTCGGCGGCTTCCCTGTTGGGAACTGCAACCCTAACGATATCACATCCCGCATCTTCAAGCCTCTTGATTTGCTCCACCGTTGCGCTCACATCTGCAGTGTTGGTATTAGTCATAGACTGGACTGTCAAGGGCGCGTCACCGCCAATAAAGCCATTGCCTATGCGGACTTTTCTTGTCATTTTTCTTTTGAAGCATTCATCCATTTCAGATTCTAGTCCCTTCAATCCTTTATTAACCTGTAATAATTCTTACAATGTCATTGTAGGCCGCAAAAATACCCAACAGGATAATAAGCGCAAATCCTACAAGAGAAATATATCCTTCCTTTTCCGGGCTAATGGGCTTGCCTCTGACGGCCTCTACACCTATAAGCACAAGCTTCCCTCCGTCCAGCATGGGAAAAGGAATTAGATTTGTTGCCCCGACTGCAATGCTTAGGTAGGCAGTAATATTCATGAGGTACAGAAGCATCTGGGCCAGATTAGGTGCCATGGCCACGGAAGTGCTTATAGTGCTGACCATGCCAATAGGGCCCATAAGCTCAGACAGCTTCGCCTGTCCTGTTATGAGCCATACCAGGCTGTATGCAACGCTCCTGACAATAGAAACGGTAAACACAAGGGACTGCCAAAGCGATTCGAGTATGCCGCCCTTCTTCGTTGAGAAGGCTAATCCTATATCATACCACTCCTCGGTCTTAACCTCCTTGGGCATGATAGTTACATTGACCTCCGACTCGCCTCGCAAGGCCTTTACCTTAATCGGGTTCATACCATTTTTATTAACATAGGCAATCAGCTCATCTGCATTGTCGATTTCAATTCCATTGAGTGCAACAATTCTATCCCCCACCAGTATGCCCATCTCTTGTGCAGGCATATCGGGAGACAGGGCCATAACAATATTGGAGTTGACAGGATCCTCGCTACTTAGTGAAATGCCAAGCTTAGGCTCTTTAGCTTCAGGATGGATAACAGGCGTCAGCTCTCCCGTAAATCGCTCTCCATCGCGTTCGTATTCTACCTGTGCGGTTTCACCCTTTGATACATACAAAAACTGGACTACATCAATGGGCAGAAAGGTCCTTTTCCCATTGTAGGAAATGACCCTATCACCCTTTAGCATGCCAATCTGGGCGGCAGTTGAATTTTCATAAACATTGCCTATTTCTGTTGAAGAATATCCCTCTATGGCAAACACAGCTGTCAGCAACACCAGCGCCAGTAGTATGTTTGCTACCGGTCCGCCCAATATTGTAGCTGCGCGCACTCTCTTAGATTTTTTATTGAATGAGTCCTCGCTATCGGATTCCTCATCCTCGCCTTCCATTTTCACATAAGCCATTATGGGAAATAGCCTCAGCGAATATGTCGTGTCTCCCCGGTCAATGCTAAATATCTTCGGTCCTATAAAGAGTGAGAATTCCAGAACCTTGATACCCATCTTCTTGGCAATCAGGAAATGTCCAAGCTCATGAACAATCACAATTATGTTAAATGCCAGTATAGCCAACAGCAAATTCATACGCTTCCTCCAACCATCTTTCTAGCCCATTTATCTACTTCTATTATATCATCAAGATGTGGCATTGTATTCACAATATGGGTTTGCATTGTCCTTTCTATGAGCCTGGGGATATCGCAAAAGCCGATTTTCCTATTTAAAAACAACTCGACGGCAGCCTCATTGGCCCCGTTCATAACAGCGGGCATGGTGCCTCCCAGCTTCAATGCTTCAAAGGCCAAGCCGAGGCAAGAGAAGGTATCCATGTCGGGCTCCTCAAAGGTAAGATTCCTATGTTCGAGAAGATTCATCCTTGAAAAGTCGTTGCCTGCTCTGTGTGGCCAGGTCAAGGCAAGCTGTATGGGAAGACGCATATCCGGCGGACCCAGCTGAGCCATCACAGAGCCGTCCACATACTCAACCATCGAATGTATTATGCTCTGGGGATGCACAAGTACGCTAATCTTTTCCGGCGCAAACCCGAATAGCCAGTGGGCTTCTATCACCTCGAGACCTTTATTCATAAGGGTAGCAGAGTCAATGGTTATTTTACTTCCCATGCTCCAGTTAGGATGCTTCAATGCCTGCTCAACGGTGACATTCTCAAGCTCCTCACGCCTCTTTCCCCTGAAAGGGCCGCCGGATGCAGTAATAATAAGCCTTTCCACATCCTGCTTCCTGTTAGCAGCCAGGCACTGATATATGGCAGAATGCTCACTGTCCACGGGAAATATCGAAACATTATGTGCGTCTGCCTCAGCCATAACAATTTCTCCGGCTGTTACAAGGGTCTCCTTGTTAGCCAGGGCAATGTTTTTGCCGTGTCGAATGGCCTCAATAGTCGGCACCAGCCCTGCGATACCCACGATGGAGGTGACAACGGTATCAGCCTGACTGACAGAAGCGGCTACCTTCAGGCCCTCCAAGCCATAATAAACATCGATTCCAAGTCCACTAAGCCTTTTCTTAAGCTCAAGGGCAAGCCCCTCTTCTCCTATTGAAACTAAAGAGGGCTCAAACTCCCTGGCCTGGCTCTCAAGTAAATCTATATTTGAACCGGCTGTCAAGGCACTTATTGAAATCCCAAGATTTCTGGCAACTTCCAGCGTCTGTATGCCTATAGATCCCGTCGATCCCAAAACTGCAATGTTATTTGCCATCCTTTATACTCCCTGAAAAAATAAGTTTATGTAAAAATATACGGTCGGAGCCACAAAAAGTATGCTATCCAGCCTGTCCAGCACTCCGCCATGGCCGGGCATGATGTTGCCGTAGTCCTTAATCCCCACGGCCCTCTTTACTGAGGAGGCCGACCAGTCTCCGATTTGCGAAATCACGCCGCAAAGCAGTCCCAGGATTGCGAAATGAATCAGCGATGTGCCAAGCTGAGGCATAAAAATGCTCCCGAAGGCCAGCATGGCAAGCACAGCTCCTATAACCCCACCTATACAGCCCTCCAAAGACTTTTTGGGGCTGATTCTCGGTATAATCTTTGTCTTCCCGATAGTTATGCCGGTGAAGAAAGCAAAGGTATCTGTGGCACTTGCTCCAATGAAGATGAGCCATACATAAAGGTTTCCATTCTCCATCTTGCGCGTCAGGGTAACGAAGGAAAAGAGAAAAGCAATATATAAAATTCCAAAGAGTGTAATCGAAATATCTGCTATCTTATACTTACCATCGGAAAACATGCTAAAGCAAAACAAGACCACCAATAGAACGAAAAAACCCGTCGCCGCTATTAACAGGCAGTTCTTTTCAACATAATCCGTGAGCTGCGTCGGCAGTAGCCCTTCAAGGGCAAGGTACAGCAGTGGAAGACAGGCTATGTAGCCAAGAAAATAGATCGGCTTGGAGCCTCCCCTTTCCAGAGCCCTATAAAACTCATATGTTGCAGCCATTGCCAAAAGAAATATTGCCAGACCTATCGCTATGCTGCCCAAATAGGCGATTACCAGCAAAAGCGCGATTGCCACTGCAGCACTTATTACCCTTGTCTTCATCCTCACAAGCCCCCATATCGTCTATCTCTTTTTTGATAATCACCTATTGCTCGCAGCAGATCGTCCGTGGTAAAATCCGGCCACAAAATATCGGAATACCAGAACTCTGCATATGACGACTGCCATAGTAAGAAATTGCTAATTCTGTTTTCACCGCTTGGCCTAATCACCAGATCCGGATCCGGAACGCCTGCCGTATAAAGATAATTAGAAAATAACTTCTCATCTATATCCTCGGGCATGAGCCTGCCCCCCTGAACATCCTTAGCTATTCGGGCTGCAGCATTAACAATTTCATTTCTGCTGCCATAGTTCAAAGCAATTACAAGCGTCAAGCCTGTATTTTTTTCAGAATTCCTGACTACTG
>JAAYBT010000084.1 GCA_012730015.1 Clostridiaceae bacterium | reverse complement strand
AATGATTGATTAAATCCTTAAAGCTGTGGCAGTGTATCAGCACCTTGTCAATGATTTCAGGCTTAAAGAGAGTATTGATAATAACAAATTCTTTGTCCTCAACAGAATGATACTGATGATAGCCTTCGTAGTCAATAATAAAATAATCACCTGCCTGAATGATGGTTTCTGTGCCATTTAAAACATGATGTGCTTTCCCCTTAATGACATATACCATCTCCAGAAAATCATGCTTGTGCAGTTCCGTATGCTTGCTGCAGCATACCATTAAAGTAATATTCTCATTCTGAGAAAAAAACTGATCCATGTCAAAAATGCCCCCGAAACTTTAAAAACAGTCTGTTTTTTTATTATATACCCAATGCTACAATAGGGTCAAATAAAACAGATGAATTTGCACCAAAATTTATTAAAAAGGATGGTTTTCAAAATGTTGTATCCGAAGAATACAAGCAGAAAGCTTGATGAGAATTTATTTAAAAACCCGACCTGTGAGTACAGGGGAACCCCGTTCTGGTCGTGGAACTGCAAGCTTGACAAGGACCTTCTTGAAATGCAAATCGACTGCTTGAAAGAAATGGGATTAGGCGGTTTTCATATGCATTCAAGAACAGGCATGGCAACCAGGTATCTGAGCAGTGAATTTATGGAGCTGGTAAAGACCTGTGTAGACAAGGCTGAAAAAGAAAATATGCTTGCCTGGCTATATGATGAGGATCGTTGGCCTTCCGGTGCGGCAGGGGGCCTTTTGACAAAGGACCCAAGGTATAGGATGAGAAAGCTCAATTTTACGCAAAAAGAAATGGAGCATTGTGTTGCGAAAGAAACGGCCATTAAGACAGGAGAGCCTTATTATGTAGCCTGTTATGACGTTGCATTAAATGAAAATGGGGAGCTATTGAATTACGCTCAGATTGAACCGGGGTCAGAGCCCGAGGGTGAAAAATGGTTTGCTTATTGCCTGACCAACGAGACAAGTCCTTGGTTCAATAATCAGACTTATGCCGATACATTGAGCAAGGAAGCCATTGAGCGATTTATCGCCATTACATATGATGCCTATAAGGAAGCGGTGGGCGACCGCTTTGGAAGCATTATTCCTGCAATATTCACCGATGAGCCTCAGTTTCAGAAAAAAACTACGCTGGATTATGCCACTTCCAAGCAAGAGGTAACTCTGCCCTGGACCCATGACGTTGCTGAAACCTATGCTGAATCGTATAAGCTGGATATTCTTGAATCATTGCCCGAGCTTATCTGGGAACTCCCCGACGGAAAAATTTCCAAAGCAAGATATCTATTTCATGACCATATTGCTGAAAGGTTTGCTGCGGCATTTGCAGACACATGCGGGAATTGGTGCGAAAAAAATCACCTCATGCTGACCGGGCATCTGATGGACGAACCCACTTTGAAAAGTCAGACTACGATTGTTGGAGAGGCCATGCGATCCTATCGCTCGTTCCAACTGCCGGGTATTGATATGTTGTGTGACCGGGTTGAGTTGACCACGGCCAAGCAGGCACAATCGGCTGCACATCAATACGGCCGGGAGGGTGTTCTCTCGGAGCTTTATGGAGTGACCAACTGGGATTTTGATTTCCGCGGCCATAAATTCCAGGGAGATTGGCAGGCTGCTCTAGGCGTTACCGTAAGGGTACCTCATCTTTCCTGGGTATCCATGGCGGGAGAGGCGAAGCGTGATTATCCAGCCTCTATCAATTATCAATCACCCTGGTATAAGGAATATTCTTATGTAGAGGATCATTTCGCCCGGGTGAATACCGCATTAACCCGTGGCAAGCCTATTGTTAAGGTGGGGGTTGTTCATCCCATTGAAAGCTACTGGCTGCACTGGGGGCCAAACGAAAACACCGATGCCGTTCGGGAACAGCTGGACGATAATTTCCAAAATATAACCAAGTGGCTGCTGCATGGACAGGTTGATTTTGACTTTATCTGTGAGTCCCTGCTTCCGGATTTGTGCAGGGAAGGCTCATATCCGCTTGAGGTGGGCCATATGAAGTATGAAACCATCGTGGTGCCCGCTTGTGAAACTCTTCGCCGGACTACATTGGAGCGGTTGATAGACTTTCAGAAAAAAGGCGGCAATCTGATTTTTGCAGGCAAATGCCCGAGTTTCATTGACGCCGTTTTATCCTATGATGCTGCAGAATTGTATGATAAAGCAACCCAGGTTGATTTCAACCGGATCAGCATTTTGGATGTTCTTAAAAAGGATCGGGTCATTGAAATAAGGAATGGAAATGGAACGCTCACTGATAACCTGCTTTACAATATGCGGGAAGATGGTGAGTGTAAATGGCTGTTTATAGCCCAGGGTGTTAAAACTGTCCATGTTGATGTAACGAAGCCACAAAGGATAATGATAAGGATTTTCGGAGAGCACACACCTTTCCTCTATAACACCATAACTGGGGATATAACGGACATCGAATACCGGGTTGAAAACGGAAGCACATGGATTGAAACCGAAATGTACTGCCATGACAGCCTGCTTTTGAAACTTGAGAAATATCAAAATTCCGGTAAAATATTCGGACTGTGCGAAAAAAATATAACCAGGGAGATCGATTTTAAGCACAAGGTAGCCTATATGCGAAGCGAACCCAATGTGTTGCTTCTGGATACGGCGCGATATGCGCTGAACGGCGGTGAATGGATGGAGGAAGAGGAAGTCCTCCGGTTGGATAACAACCTCAGAAATGCATTGGGCTGGCCCTTAAGAGGGAAGCATATTGCTCAGCCCTGGACACTGGATGAAGAGATCATTGACAATTATGTATTTCTTCAATATAACATTCAAAGTGAAATGGATGTGGCCAGGCCTGTTCTTGCTATTGAGGACGCTGAAAAGCTAGAGATTTGGTTGAACAACGAGAAGGTGAACAATACTGTCACTGGGTATTATGTGGATCATTCCATTAAAACAGTCAACCTGCCCGGAATAAGATGCGGAGAGAACACCCTAAAGGTAAAAATGCCCTTTGGGAAAACGACAAATATAGAAGCCTGCTTCATTCTAGGAGATTTCAATGTAAGGGTGGAGGGTTTCGAAAAAACAATTACCGAGCCAACCAGCCAGATTGGCTTCTCTGCAATTACAAATCAAGGTATGCCCTTTTATGGCGGAAATATAACCTATGAAACAGAGATTGAAACCGGTGACTGTAATCTTGTTGTCAAGGCAAACAGTTACAGAGGCGCAATGATTGCGGTTCATATCGACGGAAAAAGGGTGGGGGTTATCACATATGCGCCTTATCGCTTAAGCCTCGATAATGTTCCGGCGGGCAAACACACCATTACTTTCACCCTGTTCGGGAATCGTCATAATACCTTTGGCGCTTTGCATAACGCAGATAATGCACAGGCCATGTTCGGCCCCGAAGGATGGAGAACTACAGGCGACGCCTGGTGCTATGAGTACAAGCTGAAGGATTTAGGAATCCTGGCAAGCCCCACAGTTGAGATTTACAAGTAGGAGTATAAAGGATAGAATGTTGTCTAGTAAGCATAGATATAATTATAATCCACTTATATAGTTATGCATAATATGGTAAGGGGGGGAATATCCCATGGAATCTTTAACTGCAATTGAAAAACGTCATTCCGTAAGAAGGTATATTGATAAGGAAATCGATAACAAAATACTTACAGAACTGAAGGCGGAGATTGATGAATGCAATAAAGTAAGCGGACTTCACATTCAGCTTATTACAAATGAGCCGAAGGCCTTTGACAGCATAATCGCGCATTACGGTAGATTCAAGGGGGTATGCAATTATATTGCCCTTGTGGGTAAGAAAGGCGCTGATTTTGACGAAAAATCCGGCTATTACGGCGAGCGTATAGTCCTTAAGGCTCAAATGTTAGGGTTGAATACATGCTGGGTAGCAGTTACATTCAGCAAAAAGGCGGCACGGAAAGCTGTTGATATCGAGCAGGACGAAGTGCTGGGCTGTGTTATAGCACTTGGATATGGAGAAACGCAAGGAGTTGCCCGGAAAAGCAAACCCATGGAGGAGCTGGGTAAGACAGATGTACAAGCGCCTGATTGGTTCATAAAGGGGATGGAGGCAGCAATGCTTGCTCCAACCGCAACAAACCAACAGAAGTTTTTGATAACGCTTTCGGAAGGCAAGGTGACAGCGGAAGCAACAGGCGGGGTTTGTCGCAAGGTTGATCTTGGTATAGTTAAATATCATTTTGAAATAGGATCCGGGAAGAAGCTTTAGTGAAGATTGTTTACCGTCTTAACCCTTCTGCAAAACAAAGAAAGATCTTAAAATTTGCTAGAGGATATTGAACAGGGAGCAAGGCGAAGGGTTAAGGGTAAACCATAAGAATTGAACTATGGGTCTCCTATGTCAGTGAGCAGTTAATGACCTCCAATCCTTCCCAAGTTTCCTTAAGCTCAACAAAAAGTGCCCGTTCGTTAGGAGTATCATTGGGAGAATGTATGGAAAGCATTAATCGCCCATCATAGGTGGTAAAGATCATGCCATGACCCCCGTCCTTGTCAAAAAGCGGTTTGTCCCTCTGCTTCCAGGGCCCAGATATTTTGCCTGTTGTGGACACTGCATATGATATGCAATAGCCTTGATTTCCCATGCAGGACCATAAAAGAAGCAGCCTGCCGTTTTTCATGCGGTACATGTTGCAGCCGTCTGTTACATATCCGTGCATATTATTGCTCGGAGAGTACACTTCGGCACTCCAGCAGGCATTAGTTGAGCTAAACAGTGTAATGGGCTCAGAAACAATTATTGTCAGATCATCGGAAAGGCGCGCTGCGCATATCGTTCCATCCTTTATTTGCACCCACTCATGGCAAAAGACTATCCAGGGTTGCTTATCCATGTCGACATAAAAGGTTCCGTCCAGACACATCCAATCCTTTGGTGTTACTGCGCCCTGAGAATGAGGTAAGTATGGACCCTCAGGCTTTTCTGCCTTCAAGACCGCAGTTCCGCGCTTATAACCCTTGCCAATGAAGGAGGCGAAAATATAAAAGTCACCATTATATGCAAAAACCTCAGGCGCCCAAAAATTGTCCGTTCCCCAATAACCTTCAGGAGGCCTGAATGCAGCTATTGGATCGCTCCAGTTTTCAAGATCATCACCTATATAAACGTCGAAGCCGGTACCCGGGCCCTTCCATATGTCCTTGTCGGTAGATCCAAACATATAGTATTTACCATCATGCTTAAATATGAAGGGGTCTCGTATTTGTATTTCATTTGTTCGCATTT
>JAAYBT010000008.1 GCA_012730015.1 Clostridiaceae bacterium | reverse complement strand
TGTCGATTTCCGCATGATCGATTAAAGCGGCCCAAATTCCTTTAACCTCCATCCAATCATCGCTTATCTGTTTAAGAATACCTTTTGCCTGATCCCAGCCTTCCGATTCAACACTTTCTTCTATTTTCTCGATTGATTGCCCAAGTACTGTAGAATCCCTAATGAGCTTCCGTTGAGAGAAAAAGCTTATCACAACAATAAGAAGTGTAATAATTAAGATTGAACATATTGTTTTAACAGTAATACCGTACTTCATATCTTTTTCCTGGCCTCCTTTATTATGGGCTGTATAATGAGCTTCCCTGAAGGGTCAATGCAGGCATAGAAGATTTGTTTGGGGCTATCATATTGCTGCTTGCGAAGCTCCCGAATAAGCCATGAGCGGTCTTTGCCGGCTTGTTCCAGATTCTCGGTCAGCACACGTCCATCTATAATAACGCTGGTGGAGATTCCTTCATAAGCAGTTTTTATACCCATATCCTCAGGATTAAGTGGACGCTTTTGTGATTTTGGTATTACGCTGATTTCTCCGCTGGTTTCAAGTATTGCATATTCGATATCGGCGATGTTTTGATAATTGATGATCCTCAGCTGTTCCAGCATATCGTTTATTGCATATAGCTCTTTTCTCAGTGCACTTTGATTTATTTTCCCTTTTTCTATTAAGATGGTGGGCTTGCCACATATAATCGCCCTTGCCCTTATGCTCTTTATGGATAAAAGAGATATGAGCAGCTGTGTAATCAGTAGTGTGGCTATTGGCACAATACCATTAAGCAGCGGTACTCCGGTATTTTGCATAGGTACGGCAGCCAAATCTGAAATCATAATGGCGATTACCAGTTCAAATGGCTGCAGCTGTCCGATTTGTCTTTTTCCCATGATTCTCATAACAATGACGACGAGTGCGTAAAGAATTAATGTCCTAACAAATACTACCAGTATTTTTAACACCTCCAACTAATATCTCTGCAATATTTTGTGCATATTAAGTAAAGTTATTCAGGGGCAAAAGCAGGATGCAGTGGAATGAATATTATGATTAAAAATGGTCAAGATAATTACAGCCATTTGCGGAGCAAATTCGGCTAGAATCGAGTGGAACTCGAAGTCCAGGATGCATAGGTGAACAGCTAGTATATTGAGTGAACCGGCACGAATTATCCTTGCAATATACATGAAGTGCAGCTTGCGACCAGTCACCGAGATTTCATTTCGAATACAAAAATTAAGGAGGGATATTATGCCATTGACTATGAAGGAACTACTATTGGTCCAGGACAATATCAAGATGACGGAGAACTCAATCAAGTTCATGGATGCATGTTCGCAGATGGCTGTTGACCCACAGGTTAAGGGGCTTTGCCAGAGTATGGTTAGAGAGCATCAACAGGATTTGCAAAAACTAATTGGTCACGTAAACAGCTCAACAACAGTACAATAGGGAGGTATGATAATGAATAAATTTGGGGACAAGGAAATAACTCAGACTATCCTTAACGAGCACAAGCTATGCGCATCTTCTTTGACTAATCTTGTGCTTGAAAGCTCAAACCAGAATCTGAGAAATGATGTAGAAGGTATCTTGAATAGAACATTTCAGCACCAGAAAGCAATCTTTGACTTGATGTCACAAAAGGGTTGGTATTCATCACAGATGGCAAGTGCACAGGAGATGTCCACCGCAAAGCAGGAAGTAAGCAAGATACAGTCTTCAATGAACATGATGTAAAGAAGACACAAAAGAGGAGCTGTCACAAGGGTATCAAGTGTACAGCCCCTTTTTTGCTTATTCTTTTTTATTGCTTATTGTAATTGTTACCGGTATATGATTCGAATACCTTCTTGACAATATTTCCACCGATTTTGCCTGCATCCCTCGATGCAATATCTCCATTGTAACCCTGCTTCAAGTTTACGCCGACCTGGTTGGCGATCTCATATTTCATCTGGTCAAATGAAGTTTTGCTTTTACTATTGTTGCTTGCCATTTTATCACCTCCTCAATACCTATTGTGTCAAAAAAAGAGGTGAATATAGCTTGTAAGATTTGGCTTCTGATTTACTTGACAATTATTTCTCTGTCCTTCAAAATGTAGGTCATATTCATTAAGGTTTCCTTAATTTCAATAGTGTTGCCGCCAAGTGTTATAGAGCAGTTTGGGTAAATTCGTTTACTGATTTCGATTTCTCCGTCGCCCTTTGTTTTAAGATAGAGGGACAGGGCCTTTCTTTCCTCTTCCAATGCCTTAATATTATCTTTAATGCGAAAGAGGCTATCGGACACTCCTGGTAATGGCTGGCCATATTCAGGGCCTGACAGACTGTATTGCTTCAGCTTCTTCTGTTCAAGTCTTTTCATGCTCAATTCCTTTAAGACATACTCCAATCGTTCCATAAGGGCTTGTCTGTTGAAACCTATAACTTCGATCGTTGTTCTTCTTTCCGCATCTGAACCGCAGTAGGGCACTGATACATGAATCTCTGATTTAATTGAGCCTCCAATAACCTTGCCATTGGAAGAATCAAAGACAACGTTTTTTGCAATAATGTCACTGTTAAGGCTGTAATAGCCGATGTGTGCTGATTCGCCACAGACAATTTTAACATTGTCAGCAAATTTCACATAGATATTCTTTGCGGCGGATATCTCAACCTTCTCTTTTGCAGAAACGCCGCCCTTTACAAAGATGCTGCCTTCAGTGCTTATGAGGCTCTTAACGTTACTTATACCATAGTTCCCATTTATCTCAATATCCTTTGTAGCCTCGACGGAGTATCCATCGTGGATTGTTCCGTTAATTGTCAAATATCCATCAAAATTTATGTTGCCGGTTGAAATTCCGATGTCTCCCTTGACCTCCAAATGGTTAGATACAGCGACTTTCCCATCACTGTAGTTTACAGCTCCGCTCAGACGCGAGTAGAGGACTGTTTTACCGGGAAGAGAGCTTTCACGTACAGTGTTCTTATCATAATGGAGCGGTAGGGTCTTGCCCTTGGCTGGTTGTATGATTTCTCCCTTAACTGTTTTGCCCGGCTTGCCCTCTGTAGGTTCAATGCGCTCGCCAAGCCAGTCTCCTGGGTTGACCCTGTTTATGAGCTTCAAGTCATAGAAATCAACCTTGCCATCTTCGTCTATTTTAGGCTTGGATTCCATCAGTTCATACATTGTTATTTCCGCATCTTTTCCGTCTATTGCATTGATGCCTTTCGCAATAACATAAGGTTTTCCGGGCTCCAATTTTTCGCGAAAAATGCTCAGATTGATTCCGTAGATTATCTCTTTTTTGGAGAGCAAAGCGACGGTTTCCTGCACCAGACTATCTCTTGAAGCGTCTTGAAGCTCGGACAAGGGTAGATTAAAGGTTACGGTAGCGGTTAGCCCATCTGACGACATCTCAAGATTTATCCTCTCTTTTAGTTCGCCTATTATCTGCGGTTGTATAGGGGCTTTTATAATGGAATTGCGGAGCACACTTGTATTAGTCAGATTTATTTCTGGATGATTAGCAAGTATTTCTGAGAGCTTGTTAAAATCAAACCCTCTTTTATAGGTCTCTAAATAAACATCCTTGTTTTCGCTAGTGATACTTAGGTATTCATCGTTATAAATAGTAACGATGCTCATAGAAGCACTCCTTTATATCATTATAAAACACTACTATGAATGTTATCGGCATTTCACTTTATATTATATACAATTTTTCATAGTTTTGTCGAATAGAGTCGAGTATTTCGCATATTATTTTACTATATTTTTACTGAATGGTTCATCGTGTCAAAAGGAAATAATACTAGACTATGGAGATGATGAAACTGAACTATTTTGTAAAAGCATCAAGTACAATATTACTTTCATTAACAGTGTTTCTATTAGCGATTCAAAATGTCTACGCAGATAAAAGTCTTCAAGTAAAGGCTCCAGTTATTAATGCACAGGCTGCGGTAGTTGTTGAGGAGTCAAGCGGGCGTGTTTTATATGAGAAGAATGCAAATCAAAAGCGTTCAATAGCAAGCACAACAAAGATTATGACTGCAATTGTTGCTTTAGAAAATGCTGATGTAGACGAAGAGGTTATAATTAGCAAAAGAGCAGCTGGTATAGGCGGCTCAGCTATTGGACTTCAGTCAGGTCAGAAATTTACATTAAGGGAAATGCTTTATGCTCTACTGATGGCTTCCGCCAATGATGCGGCAATTGCTATAGCTGAGCACATCGGGGGGACTGTCGAGGATTTCTCGAAAATGATGAACATAAAGGCTGCATCTTTGGGAATGGACAGGTCGAATTTTGTCAGCCCCCATGGACTGGATCGTGATAATCAATATTCTACAGCTTATGATATGGCACTTATCACTATAGAGGCATTGAAAAATCCGCTATTTGCAGAAATTGTGTCTACCAAAAGCTCATATATTCCAGGACACAACCTGTACAACACCAATGAATTGCTCGGAAGCTGTCCTGGTGTTGATGGTGTAAAAACCGGCTATACCGGAAAAGCCGGTAGATGCCTCGTGACGACGGTAAAAAGAGGGGATATGCGTCTGATTTCAGTAGTCTTAGGTTCGCCAACGAATACGGCAAGAGCCAATGCCAGCAGGGATTTGATAGATTACTGCTATGAAAGCTTCAGCATGCACAAGCTGCTGAATGCAGGCGACGTTTATGCCGAGGTGCCTGTGTATAGAGGGATTGAGGGCTGTGTTAGCCTGAAAGCGGATGAGAACATTGTTATGCCTTTGAGCAAGGCTGAAGTTGAGATACTTAAGATGAACAGGAGTGTGCCTGAACTACTGAATGCGCCTGTTTATGCGGGCACAGACACCGGCTTTATAGAGTACGAGGTAAGTGGAAGGGTGCTGGCAGGGAGCATACTTAAGGTATCGAAGGATATAAGGCGAAAAACTATGCTGGATTATTTGAAGGATGTGCTGTACTCATGGGGAAAGGTCATGAGGGAGGGCATGTTTTCGTGGGTATAATGGATTGAACGTATAAGTATAAGTAATGCAATTCAATAATTGCTTCATAAAAAGATTAAGCCTGAGCAAAAATGAATGCCGGGCTTGCTACGAAAAGGCCTTTCTGAACCCTGCCTTTTCTGCTGAGACTGATGAGGCGCTCCCATCGGGACAGGACTTTGACTTTACCAGCACGTTAGGCGGCGGTGGGACCGCGAAGATCGGTTGGGACGACAATATCTGGAAGCATTGGGACGGAAAGAAGAAGACCTTGAAGTTCGAGGATTAATAAAGGCGCAGCTGTTTTGTCTCATTAGCCACCTTGAATAAATGCAGGTAGTCGGTTATAATAGCCTCGTTGCGAGGTGTTTATGAAAACTCTGATTGTTGCATTGAATTCAAAATATATACACTCAGCTCTGGCACCATGGTATCTGAAAGCATCCTGCGGTCCGGCTTGTGGAGAAGTCAGTATAGCTGAGCACACAATCAATGAAAGGCTTGAGGACGTTTTATCGGATGTTTACCTGCAAAAGCCTGATGTTGCAGCTTTTTCATGCTATATCTGGAATATTTCATTTGTCTTAAAGCTGGCTGCGAGTCTAAAAAAGGTGTCGCCTAAGCTGGTGATTATACTTGGCGGGCCTGAAGTATCCTACGATACCGAGAACATTTTGAGCAAGCATGAGTTTGTTGATTACATATTGGCTGGTGAAGGAGAAGAGATCTTTCCTGAGCTTCTGACTTGGCTTAAGTATAACGGGCATCGGGATTCTGGACCTGACATCGATGCCACTTGCGATAATGGTTGGTGTGTTGATAGTCGTTCTGCTAGAAGACTTTGCGCAGAACCTGCAAAAATTAAAGGTTTATCATGGCGCTCGGATAGGGGAATTATTGTAGGTGATCCTGCATATGTGGAGGACCTTGACAAGATAGCCTCGCCTTATACTGACGAAATGCTTCAGTCAGTTAAAAATAGGATAGCCTATTACGAGAGCTCCAGAGGGTGTCCATTTTCATGCAGCTACTGTCTTTCATCAGCTTCAAAGGGCACAAGAGTTTTTTCGCTGGATAGAGTATTCGCCGAACTGGATAGGCTCGCGGCCTCGGGTGTCAGGCAAATTAAGTTTGTGGACAGGACCTTCAATGCCAATGGTGGGAGAGCAAAGGCTATTATCAGGCATATTTTGGAGATGGATAGGTCAGAAATAGACTGTAACTTTCACTTTGAAGTGGGAGCGGACATTTTTGATAAAGAGACGATTCAGCTACTTAAAAACGCTCCAAAAGGCCTATTCCAGCTGGAGGCGGGAATACAGACTGTTAATGAAATGGCGCTCAGTGCTGTTTGCAGAAAAACAGATCTAGAGAGGCTCTTTTATAATCTATCCAGCCTAAAAGAGCATGACAATGTTCATATACATACCGACCTTATAGCAGGTCTGCCATATGAGGACTATAGCTCTTTCAGAAATTCCTTCAATAGTGTGTATGCTGTGAAGTCACATCAGCTTCAGCTTGGGTTCTTGAAATTCCTGAAGGGAACAAGACTTAGAAGGGAAGCCAAGGAATTAGGTTTTGAGTATACTGATTTCCCGCCATATGAAGTTCTTTCGGGCAGAGATATCAGCTTCGATCAGCTAATAATGCTCAAGTATATTGCCGAGCTGGTGGAGCGATATTATAACAGCGGCAGATTTGTGTATTCGCTGGAATATATGATAGTCAACTGCTTCAAATCACCCTTTGATTATTATGAAAGCTTTGCCAGCTTCCATATGGATAATGGCCTTCTGGAATCCACTTCCGGTCTACGACAGCTATATGGCACCTTTGATAAATTTGCATCTGGACGTATGGATGAAAAAGGGCTGGCAATGTTTCGCGAGCTGATACGTCTTGATTTCCTGGCATCGGACAACAGTGGAACCCTCCCGGACTTTCTGCAGAGACCTGTAAGTCCTGATTTTAATGACCGGCGTTATGACTATCTCAAGGATAGGGATAGTGTCGCAAAAATAATTCCTGAGGCCGCCGATTTGCCCACTAAACAGCTTCTAAAAAAAGTCCACTTCGAGCAATTTCTCCCCATAATAATGGGGGACGGTTCTCTCGAAGGTGACGTTTCTCTCAATGGGGACGGTTCTCTCGAAGGGGACAGTTCACAAAAAGAAGATAGTGACCCTAAGGCCATGATAACTCTGCTTTTTAACTATATTTCAAGGGACAAGGTAACGGGACGCTACCAATTTTTTAGAGTATTCTAAAGGTTCTCATTTTTTTCATAAAATTCACTTTTCTCTTTTAAATTACCAAAATATGGTGTATAATTTTGACATGCAGTAAAATTATGGGATTAATGAATTATTTTACTAGATTGGAGCTGCCTTATATGAAGGTTACCATCGAAATGGGTAAAACGAAGAGAAAAAAGTGCACAATAAAGTACACAATAAAGCGCAAAGGGAGCGGCATCATTGGAGAAGGTAGAGGTGAAGTTGCTAAGGGCGGCACAAAGAGTAGTACAAAGGCCGAGACAAGGGGCAACACAAAGGCTAACACAAAAACCAACACAAAAACCGACACAAAGGGCAGCATCACTGTGGAGGCTTGTATAATAGTCCCCTTGGTCATACTTAGCATTGTGGCAGCCGTTTACATGGGCTTACTGCTCTACCAGAGAGCATTAGTCCAGTCTGCGGCAGAAGACGCCGCCGAAGCGGGTGCATCAGCATGGTCCTATGGTACTTGTAATGTGGTTTTGGTAAAGCCGGACAAAGAAAGCTTCGAGGAGTTCAAGCTATACAGAAGACTATTTGATAGTGATAAGGAAACCAGATTAAAAAACATTGAAGAATATGCACTAAGTATGGCACAGCGCCATGAGCTGATTAAACCCCTTGAATCCTCTGCACAAGCAGTAATGAAGGACTATGCCGTGTATAGGAAGCTGGAAGTCAAAATTTGCAAGAGCTACAATCTGCCGTTTGGCAAATTCATGAAGATATTTGGGGGCAGCGATACTATAGAAATTGAGCTTAAGGCCGTCTGTGCAATTGATGAGCCTGTAGAGCTAATAAGAACTACTGATTTTATTATAGACATAGAGAAGAAGCTGGAGAACCAGTTTCCACAGATTAAAAACCTCGGTGAGAAAAGCAGAACTGCTATTAATGAGATTAAGGGGCGGCTTGAGCAATTCATGGACTAAAATCATATGGAGTGAGCGCTAGGAGGGACTTTAGATTATCGGCGAAAGTAGACTCTGAGAAAAGCAGGACAATGAATGAGTTCAAAGACTAATTAATGAAATGGGGTTGAATAAGAGGTCATGTGCTATCAAAAAAAGAATGAAACATCCGGGCAGATTAGTATTTTTGCGGCGGTTATTTTAATGGCGGTACTGATACTTTCGGGATTGCTTGTAGATATTTCAAGGATAAACGCCGGTCGTACTATTGTTAAGAGAGCAGCAGATGCTGCAGCCGGCTCTATATTAGCCGAATATGGCAGCAAGCTCAAGGAGGGGTATGGAATCTTTGCCATTCCAATGACAGATGCAGAAGAACTGGAGGACCAATTCGAAGAAGCCCTAGCATGCAATCTTTCTATTCCCTGTGGTGAAGAAATTTATGAGGATAGCACTGATTTGTTTGGGTTTAGGATTGAAAAGGTCACTGTGATGCCTATTTATAACCTGAGCGAAAACAGCGTTGTCAAAAAGCAGATATTGGAGTATATGAAGTACAGAGCCCCCGCAGAGCTGGTGGAAGGCTTCATGGAAAAGCTTTTAGCAGTGAAGGATGTTGGCAAGATGTCTGAGGCATACAAGCAAAAGGTAGGTATAGATAAGCTTTTTGGAAGCATGGACAAATCTCAACAAAAGCTAAAGAAAAAGCTTGACGGACTTGGAAATAGTGTCGAGAAATTTGTGAACGGCTTTAACCTAAATGGAAGCTGGGAGCAGGCGTATCATAGCTTTAATGCAAAGACAGCCAACCTTGAGGATTTGAAGGGTAGTCTTGGTTTACTAGATAGTAGTATAGATGATCTTGAGAGGCAAATATCAGGACTAAAAAGTGAAGCGGCGGATAGCAAAAGGAAGAGTAACGGTGCGAGTGGAGATGAAAATGTAAGTACAGGATCAAATGGTGCAGACAATTCAGAAAGAGGCGATAGTAGTGATGTACAAGGCGAAATAGACGACGAAATAAGTGAAATCAAGAGCCGTCTTAACGAGCTTAGGGATGAAAGATCAGACCTTGAGGATGCTTGTTCGGTTGTCAGAAATGAGCTGGGACAGATGTGGAATGAAATCAGGTATTCCCTTACAGGCGACTATGTTAAGGCAAATGAGGATGCAGTAGGAGAAATAAATAAGATTGTTGAGAAGGGCAAAAAGGCGCAGGAGTCCATTGGTAAGCTGGAAGGCTTTTTGAAAGACAACTTTGAAGGGGAGGAGGGAACCCTTTCAAAGGATTTCAAGGGTCAGCTCCTCTCAGAGCTTGACAGCCTTAAGGAGCTTGTGTTGGACGGGCAAAGAGCAGAGAAGATGATAAAGGATGTTGGAGTCAACAGTGGTATTCTCAATGAGGTTTCGCAGAGAATGGATAGTATCGGTGGGACCGGTTCGCCGCTTATAGCAAGTGCCAACAATTTGCCTCCAGGAGGCCTGCCCTCAGATTTGCTTGATACTATCGCTGGTTATGTAAACATCAGCTATGACTATTCCAAGCCAGACAAGGGCAATGAAAAGGATGATCCGCGAAAGGGGAAGGTGGAAGCGGTGAAGAAGTTTATTGCCGAGGAAATATTTGGGGATGTGAATTACGAAACAGCCGGCATTGAAAAAAATGATCTTCCCTCTTCTGCAAAAGTGGTTACAGGCAGCTTTGATTATGAGGACGAGGCCTTCAATGATAACAAGCCCGGTGACGACGGGGACAGCCCCGATGAAGGCGTTCAGCACGCACAATATAGCGGTGACCTGGAGCATGTGGATGAGGACATGGATCTTTATGATGAAGAGGGCATGTTTCAGGAAAATGCCTTGGGGTTCATTTCGGCTATAGGCGATATTGCAGCGGGAGAAGCCATTGCCCTTAGGGACAGCATTTACTTGAATGAATATATTATGGGTTCGTTTAAGAATTCTGTTCCGGCACTTCAGAGGGAAGGGGAAAGCATCAAGGATGTAAACCTGCACGGCTCTGAAAAGGAATCAATGGATACCTTTTATAACAGCGAGGTTGAGTATATCCTGCATGGACAATCATCCCAGAAGCTTAATGAAATCATGACAAAGGGGGAGCTTTTGCTGGTCAGGTTCGGTTTGAACACCCTTCACGTCTATACTGATGCAAAGAAGAAAACGATGGCCACAAGCATTGCCACAACAGTGGCAGGTTGGTGGACAGGCGGAGCGGGCATACCAATTATTACCAATCTGGTCCTTTGTGGCTGGGGGATGGGTGAAGCCTTAATCGATGTCAAAGACTTAATGGAGGGGAAATCAGTTCCTATCTACAAGATGAAGGGAGATTGGAGGCTTGATATTGGTTTGGCGGCCGAGGCGGGGCCAAAAACAGACCGGCATCTGTATTTCGATTACCATGATTATCTAAGGCTTTTCCTGCTGACTTTAAGAGAGAATACAAAGCTTGACAGGGTGGAGGATTTGATACAGCTAAATATTGGCAAGTCCAAAAGTGGCTTTAGAATGTCGCAAAGCCATACATATGTCCGCATTGAGGCAGAGGTTTCGATGAAATATTTATTCATTACTAGACCTTTTATTCGGAAAGAGTTGAAAACCGGTGATGGAAGGTACATATACAAGGTGCTTGTTTATGAAGGTTATTAAAGGTTTTTGCGGCTTATCCGGTAGGATAAGAAACAGGGTGGATTCTAAGGTAAGAGATACTGCAAGAGGCATTGTACTAAGCAAGACTAAGAAGGGAGTGCATAGTGTGTTGCCAGTCAATGCTACCTCTCGGTCAGGTGCGATGACAGTGGAAGCGGCTTTGGTCTTGCCGGTTTTGCTGTGTGCCTTCTTTACTGTGATATTTCTTATCAAGGCCGTATATACTTATGAATTAATTGGACATGCCTTGAATGAAACTGCTTCTGAAATGTCCACTGCAGGCTATGTTTATCATATCAGCGGGATAAGGGATTTACATGATACTGTCAGAAATGGTATCGCAGATAAATCAGATGTTTTCAAAAATCAGATAGACGGTGTCTTCGATGCATACAACAGCCTGAAAAGCATAGATGCGGTAAACCCAGGTCAAGATTCTAGTCAAGGTAGTCAAGGGCTTGGTGGCTTGGCTGATAGTGCCGAGCTAATAGCAAACGCAAATGAAAAATTCCAAAGCATTGTAAATCAAGCGGGTTCGGTTGTGTCTGATCCTCTCGAGGAGCTCAAGAGTATAGCATGCTATATTGTGGGCGGTGTTTTTGATGATGCCAAGACACAGTTGTTCATACCGGTTACAAAGCTCTATATGAAAAAATATCTAGTGACGCAGAGCGTAGCAGATGCGGATGAAAGGCTGAGAGCGCTTCATATTGTCGATGGTTTCGATGGTTTGAATTTTGGCGACTCCACATTTGTATCTGATAGAGGAGAGTATATTGATATTGTTGTGCGCTATAGGATAAATTTGCCTCTTCCGATTAAGTTCGCTCCAGACCTTGAATTTGTTCAAAGAGCACGTGTTAAGGCTTGGATGGGAGGCGATGAGACACAGGCAGTGTTGGAGGGCTCAAGGGAAGACATATGGTCATTGAGCAATTTTCAAAGAGGCTTGAAGATACGAAGACTCTTTGGTGCAAATTTGCCGACAAGCTTTCCTGTGATAGCCAAGTTCGTAAACGGCAAGGCAGTGATGATTAAGAGCATGGATCTAACTGCCGCCAGCTATCAGGCAGGGGATGATGCAGAAAAGACTCTCAAAGGTTATTTAAATGAGCTTGTAAAGTATAAAGGGCAGGAAAAACCATGGGGTAGTGATGATATACTAATCAGGGGGAAGGATATTATAAGCAGGGAGCTGCTCTTGGTCATCCCCAAAAATGATTTATCCGATGCAAATGAGAAGCTGTTGTTCGACATGGCTAATATAGCAGCCTCAAAAGGGGTCAAGCTGGTTGTGGAAAGATATGGCGTGAAGGGCTCCGGAAAGAGCGATACAGAAAACCCGGGTGACACAGATAGCCCAAGCGAGCCAAGCGATACAGAAAACCCGGGTGACACAGATAGCCCAAGCGAGCCAAGCAACACAGTAAAGCCGCATGACACAGGCGGTTCGGGCGAGTCAGCTCAATAATATTCTATTTCATCTGCCAAATTATTGCACCTGTTTTGTCAATATAAGCTAATATAGTCTTATCTGAATAGAGTGTGAGCACAGATAGCTGCACGCTATATTAGTATAAATCGAGGAAACAAGGCAAACAAAAGGTAGCACGACGATTTGAATGACTAAAAACTCATAAAAAAGTGAAAACGATAGTTTTATTTAATGATAATTATCGAATAAAAAATGGACAAACCTATTTGCATTGTTAACTATTGACAAATAGTATGATGTATAGTAGCATTGAAAAAATAATATCAATCAAACCGTTGAAGCGGAGATAACGGTGATGATGCTCCTACAGAAAGTCTGCGTTGCTGAGAATCAGACGGAAAACAAGTCATCAAATGGACCGCTGAGGGTGCAGTGAAATTGTTGCTTTTAAAGCTATGAAAGTATTCTGCAACGTGTTGGCATACGTAAGTTGCCGGGGGTATGTTGGTACTCTACTAAGCGTACGGTTAGGCCGTAAAACAAGGTGGCACCGCGGATTGTAAATAATTCGTCCTTGACAGAGCTAATTTATTCTGTCAGGGACTTTTTTATTGCTCTTTGCGGGGCATAGGTTGCTAAAATCTAAGGAGACAGCTGCTCCGGGATTTTGATTTCCTGGCAAGAAAAGAAAGAGAGGTATTCTATGTTTTATCCATCGCTGGAAGAAATTAAAACCACGGCAGAATCAGGAGAATACAGGACAGCGCCTGTAAGCATGGAGATTCTATCTGACATCAAAACTCCAATCGAAGTGATGCGAATTTTGAAAAGTGTATCTGAACACTGCTACATGCTAGAGTCTATTACGGACAATGAAAAGTGGGGACGGTACACTTTTCTTGGTTATGATCCGAAGCTGGAAATCACCTGTACAGACGGAAAAATGAATGTTGGAGAGCTTTCCTTTGTGACATGCGAGCCAGGCAAGCACATCAAAGAGATCCTAGAAGAACATAAGAGCGCCAGGTATCCGGGGCTTCCCACCTTCACAGGAGGATTGGTGGGTTACTTTTCCTATGACTATCTAAAATATGCATATCCGACCCTAAAGCTCGACGCACAGGATAATGAGGGTTTTAGGGATGTTGATCTTATGCTGTTTGATAAGGTAATTGCCTTCGATAATTACAGGCAGAAGATTGTGTTGATTGTGAATATTTTTCTTGATAACTATGAGGCGAACTTCAATCAGGCTAAGGCCGAGCTGCACAAGATGTCAGACTTGATTTGCAGGGGTCAGCCACACAGGGAAAAGGCGGGAAGGTTGAAATCAGAGATCACAGCTCTGTACGACAGGAAGAAATATTGCAGCATGGTCAAGCAGGTTCAGCGTTACATTACGGATGGTGATATCAAACAGGCCGTTTTGTCTAACCGTCTGGAAGCTGAATATGAGGGGTCATTGTTCAATGCTTATCGAATTTTGCGTACATTAAATCCATCCCCCTATATGTTTTATTTCTCAAGCCCGGATATGGAGGTGGCGGGTGCTTCTCCAGAAACGCTGGTCAAGCTGGAAAATGGAGTTTTACACACCTTCCCCCTGGCAGGTACCCGCCCCAGAGGGAAGACGGAGGACGAGGACAAGAAGCTGGAGGAGGAGCTACTGGCGGATCCAAAGGAGCTCTCAGAACACAATATGCTGATTGACCTTGGATGGGAGGACATCGAAAAAATAAGTAAGGCTGGAAGTGTTTCCGTAGAGAAATATCATTCGATAGAGCGTTATTCTCATGTAATGCACATCGGTTCGGCCATCCGCGGGGAAATCGCCCAGGACAAACAAGCACTTGACGCAATTGATGCCATTCTTCCTGCAGGAACACTCTCGGGTGCGCCAAAAATCAGGGCTTGTCAGCTGATAAACGATATTGAAAACAACAAGCGCGGAATCTACGGAGGTGCAATAGGCTATCTGGATTTCACCGGAAATTTAGATACCTGTATTGCAATTCGCATTGCCTATAAGAAAAATGGAAAGGTTTTTGTACGCAGCGGTGCAGGAATTGTTGCAGGCTCTGTTCCTGAGAAGGAGCATCAGGAGTGTATAAATAAAGCTGCTGCAGTTATAGGGGCACTGAGATTAGCTGAGGATTTACTCTGATGCGTGAGAAACGGAGATTATATGCTAACAGTGAATATCAGGAGGGATATAAATGATTAAAGAGGCTATTATGAAAATCGTTGACAAACAGGAGCTTAGCTATGACGAAGCCTATAGCGTCATGAGCGAGATTATGAGTGGTGAGACGTCTCAAGTCCAAAATGCTGCCTTTTTGGCTGCGCTGTCTACTAAGAGCACAAAGGCCGAAACGATTTCTGAAATTTTTGGCTGTGCAGCTGCAATGCGAGACCACGCAACAAAGGTTGAGCACAATATGGAGCTGCTTGAAATTGTCGGTACCGGCGGAGATGGGGCGCAAAGCTTTAATATTTCTACAACCTCTGCCCTGGTTGTAGCTGCCAGCGGAGTAAAGATCGGTAAGCATGGAAACCGGGCGGCATCCTCTAAATGCGGGACTGCGGATTGCCTGGAGGCATTGGGTGTCAATTTGGATCAGTCGCCTGCAAAATGCGTGGAGCTTCTAGAGTCGGTCGGCATTTGCTTCTTCTTTGCCCAGAAATATCACGCTTCCATGAGACATGTGGGATCCATACGCAAGGAGCTTGGCATTCGTACTGTGTTCAATATTCTCGGACCATTAACTAACCCATCCTCTCCCACAATGCAGCTTCTGGGCGTATATGACGAATCCTTGGTAGAACCGCTGGCGCACGTACTGGCAGGTTTGGGAGTAAAACGCGGAATGGTAGTTTTTGGTCAGGATAAGCTGGATGAGATTTCTTTGAGTGCACCAACCTCTGTGTGCGAATTTGATGAGGGTAAGTTCATGAAATATGAGCTTTGCCCCGAGGACTTCGGCCTTAAACGATGCAGCAAGGCCGATCTTGTCGGTGGCACACCAGAGGAGAATGCTGCAATTACCCTGGCTATATTGTCCGGTGAAAAGGGTGTAAGGAGGGACGCAGTTCTTATGAATGCCGGCGCTGCACTGTACATTGCAAATAAGGCTGAAAGCATGGCGGAGGGAATCAAAATGGCCGCTGAACTGATTGATTCTGGTAAGGCTATGGAGATGCTAAGGCGATTTGCTGCTGCATCCAGGTGAGATGAGGTGAGGCTGATGAAAAACATACTGGGAACGATTGCCGATTACGCAAGAATTCGTGTTGAAATGGATAAGACACAACAATCTCTTGATGAGCTGAAGGAGCTTTGCAAGGCGCAGTTGCCTGCTGATGGGCAAGCCTTCGAGCTTGCTTTGAAAAAGCCGGGAATGAGTTTTATTAGTGAGATAAAAAGAGCATCTCCATCAAATGGTATCATTTCGAAGAGCTTTCCTTACCTTGCCATTGCCCGGGAATATGAAATGGCCGGCACAGACTGTATATCCTGCCTGACTGAGCCCAAGTGGTTTCTGGGGTCGGATGAAATTTTTCAGGAAATAAGGTCTAGGGTTACGCTACCCATGCTGCGAAAGGATTTTGTTGTTGATGATTATCAGTTATACCAGGCAAGACTTATGGGTGCAAACGCGGTGCTTCTAATTTGCGCAATTTTAGATAGTGTCCAGCTAGAGCATGGCCTGCAAACCTGTAGTGAGCTTGGGTTAGCGGCAGTTATAGAAGCTCATGATGCTGGGGAAATAGCAATGGCGGTTTCGGCAGGCGCACGAATTATCGGTGTTAACAACCGAGATCTTAAGGATTTCTCTATTGATATTGGTAACAGTGGCAGACTTCGCAGTTTGGTGCCTGACGATGTGATATATATCGCTGAAAGTGGCATAAGAACGGCGGAGGATGTTCAAGCCCTGCGGCAGGTAGGCGTAGACGCTGTGCTTATTGGGGAGACACTGATGCGGGCAGAGGATAAGAAAAAAATGCTGTCTTCCCTGAGGGGTGAATCATGAAGAAAATCAAGATATGCGGATTATCACAGGCAGCTGACATTGCAGTGATAAACACGGTAAAGCCGGATTATTGCGGATTTATAATCAACTATCCCAAAAGCCGACGGAATATATCGCCTGAAGCTGTCCAGTCATTTCGGGCTAAGCTTAATCCTGCTATTACAACGGTGGGAGTCTTCGTTGACCAGCCCGTGGAGCTGGTGGCAAAGCTACTTAACAAGAGCATAGTGTCCATTGCCCAGCTGCATGGCCATGAGGATAATTGCTATATTGCCGCACTGCGCCAGTTAACGGCCAGTCCGATTTGGAAGGCCCTTCAAATCACTTGTCAGGAGGAAGCTACACAGGCTTTAAAGAGCATGGCCGATTTCGTGCTACTTGATGCCGGACAGGGTTGCGGAAAAACATTTGACTGGAGCATTTTAGCCGGTTTTTCACGCCCCTTTGGACTTGCAGGAGGCCTAAATATTGAGAATTTGCATGAAGCATTACAGACAGAAGCAAGCTTGCTTGATGTCTCCAGCGGCGTTGAGACAGGAGGAGTGAAGGATCCGGATAAGATAAGGAATTTTGTCAAAACTGCAAGAGGATTAAGATCGTTGATACAGGGCGATTTGCCCTACGCTTGAAAAATATGTCCATGTTATTGCAGGTCGTCCATATGGCATTTTAGCAAACCCCTGTTAATATAATTAAATATGAAGGAGCATATAAAAGATGCCGTACCGGTATGTTTCACAGGAGAAGGGAGAGACAGGATGGGGGAATGTGATATTTCCGTGATCATACAAAAGGATAGGCAGGAGAGGGTAAAGGAGCGTTTTGAGGGGACCTTTCTCGATTATGTTGAAAGGGTGAAAAGAAATCCGAATCTGGCAATCTTATCACATCAAAGAATATATGATCTAATCTCAGCGGCCGGAACCGAGTTGGTAAAAACCGATGAACATCAAAGGTTAAGAAGAATCTACGGGAATGATGTAATAAAGAAGTATAAGTTTTTTGAAGATTTCTATGGCATAGATAGGACGATAATGAGCATCGCCAGGTATTTCCACTCTGCCGCAATGGCTGGAGAGGAGGCCAGACAGGTGCTTTATCTGGTGGGACCGGTGGGGTCCGGAAAATCCTCTATTATGGAGGCAATAAAGAGGGCTCTTGAAAACAGTCCAGAGATATTTGCCCTCAAGGGCTGCCCGATGAGGGAGGAGCCGCTCCACCTGGTGCCAAGACATCTGCGTACAAGATTTGAAGAAATACTGGGGGTCAGAATCGAGGGCGATCTTTGCCCTATTTGCCGATACAGGCTGAAGAATGAATATCATGGTGAGTATGAGCATTTCCCTGTTGTGAGTACCGGCTTTTCTATTCGGTCAAGGAAAGGAATAGGAGTGGTAGCACCGGTGGATCCAAATAATCAGGATACAAGTGTACTGACCGGTAGCGTGGATATCTCAAAGATAGATTTGTACTCTGAGGACGATCCGCGCGTAATGTCCCTCAATGGAGCTTTTAATGTGGGCAACCGAGGCATTGTCGAGTTTATTGAGGTGTTTAAAAATGAGACAGAATACCTGCACACAATGATAACGGCCACCCAAGAAAAATCGGTGCCTTCGCCGGGTAAAGGCTCGATGATTTATTTTGATGGAGTTATTTTAGCGCATTCTAACGAAGCGGAATGGAATAAATTCAAATCCGACCACACAAATGAGGCAATACTTGATAGGATTGTTAAGGTTGAAACGCCCTATTGTCTTGAGCTGAACGAGGAAATTAAGATATATGAGAAAATGCTCAAAAGGAGTAAATTCAAAGCGCATATAGCGCCTCATACCATAGAAATTGCATCTATGTTTGCAATCATGACACGTCTGACACCCTCATCGAAGGTGGATCTTATGACAAAGCTGAAGATATATAACGGCGAGGAGATTGTTGAGAAGGGAATGACACAGAGAATTGATATTCTCGAATTGAAGGAAGAGGCTTCACGAGAGGGCATGACAGGGATTTCTACCCGTTTTATCATGAAAGCGCTGGACATGGCCTTGTCAGAATCCGAGCATGACTGCATTAATCCTATTTCTGTGATGGAGACCATCATGAAGGCCGTTAAGGAGCTTGCAGTCAGTGATGAGGATAAGGCAAGATATTTGAGATACTTGCACAGCTCTATAAAGAAAGAGTATAACAGGATTTTGGAGAAGGAGGTCACAACCGCATTCATATATGGGTATAGGGAGCAGGCTGAAAGCCTTTTTAATAATTACCTTGATCATGCCGAGGCATTCATTAACAAGGAGAGAATTAAGGATCCAAATACGGGAGAAGAGCTTGAGCCGGACGAGCGATTTATGAAGTCCATAGAGGAGCAAATCGGTATTACGCAAGCATCTGCAAAGGGATTCAGGGCGGACGTGACCGCATATATGTTTTTTGTCTTGAGGAATGGCGGAAGGCTGGACTACAGCTGCTATGAGCCCTTGAAGGAAGCGATTGAAAAGAAGCTGACTGTTTCTGTGAAGGAGCTAAGCAGGATTATTACCAGAGCCAAGGTGAGGAATGAGGAGCAGGATAGGAAGTATAATTCCATGGTGGAGGAAATGAAGAGGAACGGTTATTGCGATCATTGCTGCAATGTGGTTTTGAAATACAGCGCGAATAATTTGTGGAAGGATTAACCTTATGGCTATTTTCAGAGAGTATGAATCCCATGGGAAGGAACGCTCTGCAGAGGATCGCAGAAGGCATAAGGAGCTTGTAGAGGAGTCCATTAAGGAAAACATCGGTAATATTATCTCAGAGGAGAGCATTATTGGATGTAGCGGTAATAAAAAGATAAGAATTCCTGTCAAAGGAATCAAGGAATATAGCTTTATTTACGGGAAAAACAAACGCGGTGTGGCCCAGGGGGACGGAGATGAGAGGCGCGGAGATGTGGTAGGCGATGCACAGGAGGGTAGGAATTTCGGCCATGGAGGCGCAGGGGACTGGGACGGGGATGAGATTTATGAGACGGAGATTACAATAGAGGAGTTTGTTAATTATCTTTTTGATGACCTTGATCTTCCTGACCTGGATAGGAGAAAGCTTTTTAACAATCAGTCCAGCCATGCTGTCAGGAAGCTGGGGTATCAGAAAAAGGGCATACCGCCAAGGCTGGCATGCAAGAGAACAGTGATAGAGAAAATCAAAAGACGGCAGTGCTTTCGACGAAGCGAAGGGTTGGAAGGGTGCAAGACTATACGCCATGAAGCACAGGAGATGACCGAAGCGCAAAAGGAGATAAAGTCGGGCTTAGGTCGCTTTCCATTTTCTCAGGAGGATATGCGCTTTCATAGAATCAGGCAAGCGCATGGCAAGGACTTCAATGCCGTCGCCATATGCATCATGGATGTTTCAGGCTCGATGGATCAGACCAGGAAATACATGGCGAGAAGCTTCTACTTTCTGCTTTACCAGTTTTTGCGACACAGGTACTCCTATGTTGAGGTGGTGTTTATTGCTCATACCACCACGGCTAAAGAGGTTAGCGAGGTTGAGTTTTTTCACAGAGGTCAATCAGGTGGCACCTATATAAGCAGCGGTTACGAAATGGCACTGGAGATTATCGAGCGGCGATACAATCCGATGTACTGGAGCATTTATGCCTTTCATTGCAGTGATGGTGACAATTGGGCTGAGGATAACAAGAAGGCTATAGCTATGGCAGCAAGGCTGTGTGAGGTATGCAATCTTTTCGGCTATGGAGAGATAATTCCCGGCTACTATTTTGCAGGAAGCACCGTAAAGTCCGAATTTATAAAGCATATTCATGAAAACAATTTTATCGTTGTCACAATCTCGAAGAAGGAAGATATTGTTGCGGCACTAAAGCGAATGCTGGAGAAGGATGGAGAGCGGGAATGAAATTGCAGGCTTCAGGCAAAATAGGTATGGGCAATGGGTGGGACTTAAAATATGTCAGACTATAGTCTGGAAGAACTTAAGTACTGGAACGATAAAATAGAGGAGTTGGCTTACGCTGAGGGCTTGAAGCTCTATAGTCAGGAATTCGAGCTTGTCAGCTATGAAGAAATGACGGCCTATGAAGCCTATGCCGGTATGCCGTCCCATTACCCACACTGGAGCTATGGGAAAGCTTACGAGCGGATTAGAGTTCTAAACAGATACAATATTGCCGGACTACCCTATGAGATGGTGATTAACTCAAATCCCTGCATCGCTTATCTGATGAAGGATAACTCCCTTCTGCTTCAAATAATGACGATGGCTCATGTGTATGGACACAATGATTTTTTCAGGAATAATAGGCTGTTCTTAGAAGCCGGTAAAGCTGAATATGCAATTGAAATGTTTAAGAATCATGGGGCAAGAATACGAGAATATGTCAGTAATCCAAGTATCGGCTACGAAAAGGTGGAAAGGGTGATTAATGCCGCTCATGCATTGAGATATCAGGCGGAGCTGCTCTGCTTTTTAGGTGAGCATGGAAAGATTAGCGATTGGGAAAGGGATGTCATTGATATTGTCAGTGAAGAGACTCGCTATTTTGTTCCGCAGATTGAGACAAAAATAATTAATGAAGGATGGGCAAGCTTTTGGCATCTTGTCCTGCTAAAAAAGCTGAAGCTTCCTCAGCAGCTGCATTTGGAATTTTTGAAAAGGCATAACCAGCTGGTTAGACCTTATGAGGGTCGGATCAATCCCTATTTTCTTGGTTTTAAAATATTCGAGGATATATACGAAAAGAGTCAGGATGATCCCGGTAAAATCTTTGAGGTGCGAGAAATTGAGCGTGATGCGTCTTTCATAAGAAGGTATTTGACTAGTGACCTTTGCCGTGAAATGAAGCTCTACGAGTATAATAAGGATGGTAATGAATATGTTGTTACACAAGTAGCCGATGAAGATGGGTGGATTCAAATACGTAATAGCATAACAGATAATTGCGGCCTTGGAAACTTTCCTATCATTAAGGTGGAGGATTTGATTCAAAAGGATAATACCCTTCTGCTTGAGCATATATATGACGGAAGAGAGCTTGATATGACTCATTCAAAGGAGACACTCAAGCACCTTGCGGACCTGTGGGACGGAAATATTATGCTGAATACACTTGTGGATGAGAAGAAAAAAACGATTCTTTGTAATGATAACAAAAGAATAGTGATGATTAATAGATAAAAACGGTTCAAATAGAAGAGGATACAAATAATAAAGAACCGTTCAACGATCTGAACAATTCTTTATTTTGGTGGGGAATATTGGACTTGAACCAATGGCTTCTACCGTGTGAAGGTAGCACTCTCCCGCTGAGTTAATCCCCCGAAAAATGGTTTGCTTTTCAATAACAATATATCATAAGCGAAAGGGAGATTACAAGCATTATGGCACAAATACTCACATACTATTTGGAGAATTATTTGATATGCCTACCATGATTATCATAATTATGGTAAAATGAAATGCAATGATAGTTATCAAAAGATAAATGTCAAAAGTAAGCGAGGTAGTTACAAATGAGAAGAATGCTTTTGATCCTTTTCATCATAGCAGTTTTTCTGACGGGCTGCTCTTCGAATTCTCCTGTCACAGATGGTAGCGATGAAGCCTTTGACGAAAGCTCAGAGCAAGTATTACCTGAGCAGTTTCAAGAGGATGATGTTGTGTTGAAGGAAGAGATAAGCTTTTACCCCGCATTTAACGAGAACTACAAGACAGGCAATAATAGTCTATTTGATTTCTGGTTTGATATCCCGGTGGAATGGAATGTAGTTGACAACTCGCAGGATGCTTCCACCTACGATATTTTATCCGGAAACGATAAGGTGATTATTCAGATTTCAGGAGTGCTGATCGACGAAAGCAACCAGGATGAGGATAAGTTTTGCGACGGTCTTGCGGGCAAAAACGGTACCGTGTCAGAGTATAGGTTCCAAGACAGATGGGTAGGCAAGCATATCCAGGTATCTGATAATGTGGCTTACTACCTCCGCGTCGATGGTGACAGCTATCTGATTCTATATATGAACACGGAAAAAGATCCACAATGGAGGGCTCGCAATGAGGAGATACTCAATAATATTGCGCAGAGCGTTAGAACAGCCAAGCAGAGCCACGGAATCAATGACACTGCCAATGAGACAATCACGCAGGATGATCTTCAGCTCGGAGACATCTGGGTGGGAATGACATATGAAGAATTGATTGAGGCAATGGATAAGGAGCCGGAGGACATAGCTAAGGAAGAATATGAGGGCTTTGTGACAAAAACCTTGTTCTTTGACGATGGTACCCAGGTCTATATTGTTGACGACACTGTTTACACAATCAACGTAACCAGCCCTGCTTATGAAACTCCCAGAGGCCTAAAAACGGGCGATAGCAAGCAGCGTTTGGTGCAGTTGTATGGCAAGCCGTCCAATGAAGCTGATGGTATAGCAGGATATACACACAAGGGATATGAAGTATTCATTGTAGTGATTGAGGACGATAAGCTTATGCAGATTCAAATAGAATTGGGCACACAGGATATTGAGATTTATTGATAGTAACACATAAATACCGTGTATGAATTACGACTTGTTGGGAGGATGGACAAGCATGCAAAATGGCATGAAGCAATGGCAGGCTGCGGCAGATACCATTAGGAGCAGGATTGGCGGGAAGCCGAAGATAGCAATCATTCTTGGCTCCGGACTAGGCTCTTTGGTGGACGTCCTGGAGGAGCCCATAGAGATTGAGTATGGAGACATACCTGGATTTCCCGAAACAACTGTTAAGGGACACTCTGGCAGGCTGGTGTATGGAAAGCTTGGCGGCAAGCAGGTTTTGGTAATGAAAGGCCGATTTCATTTTTATGAAGGCTATGACATTTCCCAGGTTGTCTTTCACATTAGAGTATTCAAGCTTCTTGGGATTTCCGATCTCCTTGTTACTAATGCTGCCGGGGGTATTAATACCGAGTTTAAACCAGGTGACCTTATGATGATTAATGATCATATTAGTTTTTTTGCCCCGTCGCCGTTGAGGGGAGTCAACATGGAAGAATTCGGCCCCAGGTTTCCTGACATGAGCAATGCCTATGACAGTGGTCTTATTGCTATTGCTGAGGAAGCGGCGAAAAAATTGGACATTTCTCTTAAAGGAGGAATTTATGCTTTCTTGCAAGGGCCAATGTTTGAGACGCCGGCGGAAATTAGGGCATTAAGAATGCTTGGTGCTGACGCAGTTGGTATGTCTACCGTTCCGGAGGTTATCATGGCGCATCATTCAGGCATGAATGTCATGGGCATATCCTGCATAACTAATATGGCGGCAGGGGTAAACGAAAACAAGCTCAATCATGAGGAAGTAATAGAGACCGGAAATAGAGTAGGGAAAAGCTTCGCTGCACTTGTGACCGAAATTGTTTCCCGCTGGCCGCTTTGATTTATATTGTTAATAAGCGAAGTGAAGATGAGCAAACTGCGTGAAAATAAATGGGCTCAGATTGTAGTTGCGTGAAAATAGTTGTAATTGATGGTTGATAATTTTTGATAAATGGGATAAAATAAGAGGCAGATAGGGCTTCTTATTTTTTCTATTGTAACGAATGACAAGTATATCAGCTGGAATCGATAGGGACTCCAGGTCCCCAAGATTTACCTAACTGTTTAAGGAGAAGAGGGTTGTGGATAAAGAGATTCTAAATATGGATGAGGCCGCTGAGCTGTTTAATGTCAGCATAAAAACATTCATAAAGCTACTTAAAGAGGAGCAGGTTCCTGCACGTAAGATTGGCAGAGAGTGGCGCTTTAGCAAGCAGGCTCTTATACAATGGCTATCTTCGGGTGATTCGCAGCAATATTCCTCCAGTGACAGCGATGCCAGAGATTTTTTCGATCAAATAGCGCCGGAGTGGGAAATAATGCGAAGTGACTATTTTGATGAAGATGTCATAGGCAAGCTGTTGGGATCAAAATTGCTCAGGGGTGACATGACACTCATTGATCTGGGTGCCGGAGACGGATATCTCTCGAGGGCGGTTTCTTCGCATGTGGACACAGTTATAGCAATCGATATTTCCAGTGCAATGTTGAAGGAGCTTGGCAAAAAAGCCGATAAGCAAGGACTAAAGAATATCAGGACAATTATTTCTGACGGCTGTGACATGCCCTTGTCGGATGGATGTGCGGATATTGTCTGTGCCAATATGTTTTTGCACCATATTGAGGAGCCCCTTGAAGCGGTAAGAGAAATGTATAGGGTGCTTAAGCCAGGAGGCAAGGTGTTTATAGCTGATCTGAAGGTGCATAGCAACCGTGACTTCAAGGAAAAAATGCATGATATATGGCAGGGCTTTTCCCGGAACGAAGTAATGGAATGGTTTAAAAAGTCTGGGTTTAAAGCGCTGAAGTATGATGACTTCAGTGCGCAGGAAGCAGGGCGGAAGGACCGTGACAGCAATGGCTCCGGTCAGAAGGGTTCCGGACAAAAGAGTAATGGCAGGAAAGCAGTTGAGGGAGTATTTATTGTGATTGGGGAAAAGTAAGCAGCAGATTGATTAAAACTAAACTAAGTCGATTGGGAGGTAAATAAAATGGTAAAATGCGATATTAAAGACAAGGCTCTGGCACCTAAAGGAAAGCTCAGAATCGAATGGGCGGATAATCAGATGCCTGTTCTGAAAATGGTCAGGGAAAGATTTGCTAAGGAAAAGCCGCTGGCGGGGATAAAAATGAGCTGCTGCCTTCATGTTACAACAGAAACGGCAAACCTTGTACGCACACTGAAGGAAGGCGGAGCGGATATTGTACTGTGTGCTTCTAATCCTCTGTCAACCCAGGATGATGTGGCAGCCTCACTTGTAGTTGATTATGGTATTTCAGTATTCGCCAAAAAGGGTGAGGACAGAGATACCTATTACAAGCATCTTCTGGCAGCCATTGAGCATGAGCCCGATATGACCCAGGATGACGGGTGCGACTTGGTTGGACTCTTGCATCAGGACTACGGGGATACGGTATTGAAGAAGGTTATCGGCGGTACCGAGGAGACCACGACAGGCGTTATACGCTTACAGAGCATGGAAAGGGACGGCGCACTAAAAATACCTATCATTGCTGTAAACGATTCAGAAACCAAGCATTTCTTCGACAATCGCTATGGTACCGGCCAAAGCACGCTGGACGGGCTTTTCAGGGCTACCAATGTCTTAGTATCCGGTAAGAATTTTGTGGTATGTGGCTATGGATGGTGCGGCAAGGGACTTGCTATGAGAGCAAAGGGAATGGGTGCAAATGTCACTGTCACCGAGGTTGATCACATTAAGGCTCTTGAGGCAGTTATGGACGGCTTTAGAGTCATGAAGCTTGAGGACGCGATGAGCTTTGCAGATATTATTATCACTGTCACCGGGGATCTGAATGTGGTTGATGAGAAGCATTTGAAGATTGCTAAGGATGGAGTTATTATTGCTAACTCAGGTCATTTTAACAATGAGATAAATATCGATGCAATAGAGAGATTGGCTGCTTCTAAGAGGACAGTTCGTGATTTTGTAGAAGAGTATACTATGAGTGATGGCCGCAAGCTGTTTGTTCTAGCTGAAGGCAGGCTATTGAACCTCTCGGCGGCAGAAGGGCATCCGGCAATAGTAATGGACATGAGCTTTGCTAATCAGGCTTTGGGCTCCGAATATATTGTCAAGAATGCCGGTAAGATGGAAAACAAGGTCCATCTCCTGCCTCATGAGCTAGATTACGAGATTGCAAAATTGAAGCTTGAGACTATGGGGATTTCCATAGATGTTCTTACCGAAGAACAGAAGAAGTATTTGTCTTCCTGGCAGAGCGGGACATGATATGATGATGTTCGCACTGATATTAGCATGTGTGCTTGGAGTTTAAAAACATACGGCTCATGGATTTCGGCGAGCTTTCACAGGCTGCAGCCCGATAGGATCATGTTTGAATTGCCGGAGTGAGAAGTAGGAGGTTTATATGAATATAGTCATTGAGGGCGTAGACATTTTAACGTCAGATTCAGCTGTGAATTCCGCAGCTGATTATATAAAAAATGCGGATATTGGTATAAAGGATGGGAGAATACTGTTTATTGAGCCTGCAGGCACTGGACCGTCCGATTTTAAGCCGGACAGGAGAATCAGCGGCAGACACAGACTTGCTATTCCGGGAATGGTCAATGCTCATACCCACTGTGCAATGACACTCATGCGAAATGCTGCGGACGATTTGCCTTTGGACAAGTGGCTTTTTGAGAGGATATTTCCCATTGAAGATCGCCTGATGGATGATGATGTATATTGGGGAACACTGCTGGGAATCTCTGAAATGCTGAAGTCGGGAACCACAGCTATGGCTGACATGTATCTGCATATGGAGGCTGTCGTCAAGGCTTTTTCTGAAGCCGGCATGAGGGTGAACATATCCAAGAGCCCTCTGGAATTCCATTCGGGTGGCAAGGTACTGGATGCTTTTGATGAATTCAGGGATTATTACAAGAAGTGGAACGGAAGGGAAAATGGCAAAATAAAGGTTTATCTGGAGGTACACTCTACTTATCTTTGGGACTATGAATCTCTCATAAGGGCATCTGACCTTGCAAAGGAGTTGAATACGGGGATTCATATACATTTGCTTGAAACTGCCAAGGAGAGGAAGGACAGCTTCGAGCAATATGGGAAATCTCCTGTTGAAATATGTGTCGAAACCGGTATTTTCGATGTGCCTGTAATAGGCGCGCATTTGGTGCATGTTTCAAAAGAGGATATGGATATTCTCCATAAATATAAGGTTAGTGCAGCCCACAATCCATCAAGTAATCTCAAGCTGGGCAGCGGGATAGCACCTATCCCGGCAATGCTTGATGCGGGAGTCAATATTGCACTCGGGACCGATGGCGCGGCAAGTAACAACAACCTGAACATGTTTGAAGAAATGCACCTGGCAGCACTTTTGCACAAGGGTCTTGGTCAGAATCCCGAGCTGGTGAATGCCCGGCAGGCATTTGCAATGGCCACTGTGAATGGATCAAATGCAATTGGCTTCGGAAGTGATACAGGAGTAATCAAGCCCGGGATGAAAGCGGATATTATCCTTATAGATACGGACAAGCCACACCTGAATCCGCTGAATGATCCATATTCAGCTGTTGTATATTCAGCTCAGGGTGCAGATGTGGATACGGTTATTCTTGATGGGAATATTTTGATGGAAAAACGCGAGCTGAAAACAATCGATGAGGAAAAAGTAAAATATGAAGCGGCAGCGGCATCGATGCGGCTCATTAGTGGTTGACATGAGCTTTGTACAGTATTAAAATAGTCATGTGTCTCAAACGCCAACTTGGCTCAGACGGTAGAGCAGCGCATTCGTAATGTGCAGGACTGCGATTGTTGATAAGGTAGTATAAATAGGTTATAATAAAGCGAAAACGAGGGTCGGAAATCCCGCCCTCACATATATGCTGGTGTGGCTCAATGGCAGAGCAGCGGTATCGTAAACCGCAGGTTGTCGGTTCAATTCCGACCACCAGCTCCAAAAAGACCTCCTAACGTTTTTAGAATCATTCTTACTCGTCTTGCTCACGGGTTTTTATATTGATTGATTTTTAACACCG
Organism: Clostridiaceae bacterium; assembly: GCA_012730015.1. Lineage (GTDB taxonomy): Bacteria > Bacillota > Clostridia > Acetivibrionales > DTU013 > JAAYBT01. The sequence continues at coordinate 1,121 of JAAYBT010000008.1, read as the reverse complement.
CTAATGAACTTAGTCCAGTGAAATTGTTTCTTTGTCTTTTTATTCTTTGCCTCTTGAAAGATAATTAATGAGATATGGCATGTGGCATTTTGCACGCTATCAGACCATTCCAGCTATCTCACCTCACATTGATTACATAATATTGTATCCAAATGCTGAAAAATACACTAAGTTGTAGTATAATAAAATACAATAATGTAATCCCAGGTTGTGCAATTATGCATAAAGGAAACGAGAGAAAGATGAGAAATAATGCTGAGGGCACGCAAAATAACATTATGGAAGAATTTCAATCGTTCCACGGGAATGAGGAACTTCTTGCAAAAGTCATCGATTGCTTCCCATACCCGATTGAGGTTTATGCTCCCGACGGAACAGCAGTGCTGGTGAATAAGGCAATGCTGACTGAATATCATGTTTCCGACCCGGATATGATTATCGGCAATTACAATATATTCATGGATCCTCCTTTTATCGCTACTGGGCAGTTTCATTTGGTGAAACAAGCCTTTCAGGGAGAAACAGTCTTTCATCCGGATATCAAAGTTCCATTGGATAAAATTGCTGAGCAATACGGTCTGAGTATCGAAGAATTTCAGCTAAAATGTAGTGTACGAGCAACATATTAAATAGCTGTTCCATAAACATGCTACATCGCAAAAAAAAGTCGAAATTGGAGGGCAAGTCATGAAAGATAGGATTGGAGATGCACAAAGTAGCTTAAATGAATCTTTTCAGCTACTTTTTGGAGAGCATGAATTACTTGCGAAAGTAATCGAGTTCTTTCCTTATCCAATTCAGATTTTCTCCACTGATGGGATAGCAAGAATGATTAACAAAGCGACGCTTGAGATGATAGGCATCAGAGACGTCGAATCCCATGTTGGTATATATAATGTTTTTAGGGATCCAATCGTGAGAGGGCTTGGCTGTACAGAACAGGTCAGGCAGGTATTGGAAGGAAAGACTGTATACCTTACAGATTTCAATGTGCCCTATCAGGATTTAAAACGACATTTTAATATGGAAGACAGGGATATTCAGACCATAAGCTCAGATATTACTTGTTTCCCTTTAAAAAACGCCGACGGAGTATTTGAATACTTTGCTGCAGTTTTTAT
>JAAYBT010000083.1 GCA_012730015.1 Clostridiaceae bacterium | reverse complement strand
TGCTGCGACTAATGTCGAGGTCGGATGTGAAGAAGCGCGTATAAGTGCAAGCGAAGACACGCACGAGGCTGTAAGTAAAAGCAATGCAGGCACAAACAACATTGATACGACATGCATTTACCTCAACGGAAACATGTGCGCTGCTCTTATTCAACCCGAAGGTGGCATAGCTAATCCCTGTGGAGCTTGTCAGATTCGCCAGGGGGTGCAGCCCGCAAATGCAAGGCTACCGGCAGATATGGCAAGGCTGGAGAAGATATTTGACAGCAATTTTGAGCGAAGCGACCCCTTCCAGAGCAATAGAAGCGACTATACCTGGTGGAAGGTAACGAACCCGGTGAACCTAAATAACATTTTGTACCTTAACAGTATACACTCGCCTTTGCTATTTAATCCTGCAGTTATGGTAGCACACTACAAATACAGGCATTTCATTATAGGGGTATTTACGCATATGGATGGACAGAAATACCTAGTGTGCGGAGTACCGGGCATGCACATGGTGGACAGGAAGCCATTCGGCCAGCTGGGCACATGGGTACAGACAGAGGGAAACAGACAGCGCTATGGAGCCTTTGGCTACTGGCTTGTTTACATAAATCCCGATGACGGGAAGATGCTGAGTATTAACCGTGAGTAGCCACAAGAAAAGACTCTTGCTGAAAGCTCTAAACAGGCAGTCGCGAAAATCCAGGAGGTTACCAAGGTAGTGACCAATTCTGTAGAAAATCTTTCCTCCAGCTCCAATGATTTGTTGGATTTTGTTGCAACTGATGTACATGAGGATTACAAAACAATGTTGGAGGCAACAGAGCAGTATAATAATGATGCCGAGAGTATCAGGTCGATGGTTGGTGATTTCAGCTCAACCGCGGAAAGCCTGCTTACGTCTATAAGGAATATGGCTAAGGCTATACAGGAGGTAACACTGGCAGCTAATGAGGGAGCAGAAGGGACGGCAAATATTGCGGAGAGGACAGCCGTTATTGTAGGTAATGCGGGTAAAGTACTACAGGCAATTAAAACCACAAGCAAGGGGGCTGTAACATTAAAGGAGAAAGTATCGAAATTTGAGCTTTAACAACCTATTCCTCAGTTCTTCTTAAAATTATATGCTTTTATGGCGAAATATAGTATAATAGGTAGAGGGCAAACAGGATTCCCTTCTTTAAAGGGATGATAATAGAAAAACTATGGAAATACTATAATTCGACATAGGTATGTAGACATGATTGTCCTTACCTGCCGAAAGGATGCTGATTCTATTGGGCGCCAAGAACAAGGTTGAACTGAGAATAGCCGGTAAAGATTATACGATTGTCGGGACAGAGCCAGAAGAGTATATACAGCGTGTCGGACACTACATTGACAAAAAAATGTCCGAGATAATGCGTGTCAGAAGCGATTTGAGCACGTCATTAGTGGCTGTTCTTACCGCTGTCAATGTAGGGGACGATTTGTTTAAGATACGCGAAAGTGAACAAAGCTTGAAAAAAGAACTGAAAAATGCAGTAGATCAGCTGGAAAGCCTTAAAGAGGAAAAAAGGCGGTTGATGCAGGAAAACTCCACGTTAAACGGCTTGAATACAAGTCTCAAGCTGGAGCTTGCCAAGAGGGAGGCGGAGCTCGGAGAGGTTCGAAATTCTCTTAACAAGGCTGAGAGAATTAAAGAGAGTGAAAGAGAGTAGGAAGGTAAAACGAGTAATCATGAACGCTTCGCAAAGAACAGCTCTTTGCGAAGTTGTTTTATAATAGCCCTTAGGAAGCATATAAAAGGGTGGTAAACGGTGCAAGCTATTTGCGTAGGACTAGACAAAGCAGGAATGGAGAAATGATGAAAAGGCGTATTGAACTGCTGGCTCCCGCCGGTAACAGTGAATCCTTGCATGCCGCAGTGGAAAATGGTGCTGATGCTGTTTATGTTGGCGGAAAGCTTTTTAGTGCCAGGGCACAGGCTGACAACTTCGATATAGATATGCTTAAGGAAGAGCTAAGGTATGCTCATGCTAGAGATGTCGATATCTATCTGACCATGAACACGCTGGTATCTGATGAGGAGATGGAGCAGGCGCTGATTTTTGCGTCAGATGCCCATAAAGCAGGCCTTGATGGTATCATAGTACAGGATATTGGGCTTGCGGCAGCGCTACATAGTATTATGCCGAATCTTCCCTTACATGCAAGCACACAGATGACCATATATGATCAAGCCGGAATAAATGCGCTTGAAGCAATGGGCTTTAGCAGAGTGATACCTGCAAGAGAGCTGACCTTGGAGGAGATATCGGAGATTGCACATAATAGCAAACTTGAGATTGAAGTATTTGTTCATGGCGCATTGTGCGTGTGTTATTCCGGTCAGTGCCTTATGAGCAGCATGATTGGAGGCAGAAGCGGCAACCGCGGAAAGTGTGCGCAGCCCTGCAGGTTACCTTACCGCATGGCAGGAGCGATTACAGATCAAAATGCCCAAAAGGAAAGGAATCCATCTTATCTGCTGAGCCCGAAGGACATGTGCACCCTGGACTTTATTGATGAAATAGCGGCTTCAGGAGTTCATTCGCTAAAAATCGAAGGAAGAATGAAAAGCCCGGAATATGTTGCTACCGTTGTTCGTATATATAGGAAATATCTCGATATGGCCATGAAAAAAATAATCTCCGGGAACGACACTGATAGCGAAGCTACTGGATTAAAGATAGATGAGAAGGATCGGCATGATCTTTTGCAGATTTACAACCGGGGAGGGTTCTCCCGAGGCTACATGAAGGGCAAGACCGGAGCTGATATGATGAGCTTCCTGAAGCCAAATAACAGCGGTATCTATCTGGGCAAGGTAGCCGCTTACGACAGCCCTTCTCATACGATAAAAATTGAGCTGGAGGACAGGCTTTCGACCGGAGATGGTGTTGAAATCTGGTCCGGAGGCTCTGACAGCCCCGGCGGAATTATTACTTTAATTAAGAAAGGCAATTTAAAGTTAAATACCGCAAGCCCGGGAGATTTGGTTGAGATTGGTCATTTCAGGGGTAAGATCACACCGGGTATGGGGATTTACAAAACCATGGACGGCCAATTGAGCAAATCTGCTCGTGAATCCTACTCGGGGAGAAACCTCAAGCGCATAGAGATACAGGGGCGGGCGATTCTTAAGGCAGGATATCCCCTGACCTTGGCTGTAGATGACCATAAGGGCCATGTGGCTCAAGCAGCCGGAACGATAGTGGCGGAAACGGCTGTTAACAGGCCTCTTACAAAGGAACGTATGAGGGAGCAGCTTTGCAAAACGGGTTCAACTCCTTTTGCCTTCAAGAGAATGCAAATTGATATAGACGAGGGCTTGTCTCTACCTGTCAGCGAGATAAATAATGTAAGAAGACAGGCTCTGGAGAGTCTAGTGAGGCTAAGAGAGGAAAGACATGACCGGATAGAACATGATGAAAGCATCCGGGAGCGAATAAAGGAAGTGCTGAAGCCTGCGAAGCTGGGAAATAGTCGAGCTGGAGTATCAGTGCAGAAGGGGCCTGCCATTTCTCTTTACTTCTACAGATGGGTTCCCGGCTTTGATTATGAGAATCTGGGAGCGGACCGGGTCTACCTTCCTTTTGCAGCGGTAGATATGTCTGGATTTCAAAGCAGTACAAAGGCTTTGAAGGAGGAAGGGATTGAGGTTTATGGGTGGATTCCTTCTATTACGAGGGGAAACTATGAAGGACTTATGGATCGATATATTAATAAGCTCAAAGTGCCTGAGGATTCGACCTTTGACGGTATACTTGTGGGGAATATAGGCAGCGCAGAAAAGCTTAAAGGCAAGGGAATTCCTATCTCGGGCGATATTTCAATGAATCTGTTCAACTCTATGTCCGTTAGGAAAATGTCCGAACTGGGGCTGGAGGGTCTTGCCCTTTCTGTTGAATTGACCCTGAGCCAGATAACAGAGCTTTCCAAAGGGCTGAAGGCAGGAAATGAAGTCTCGCCTGCACTTGAAACGGCTGTATACGGCAGACTACCACTGATGATTAGCGAATGTTGCCCTGTCGGCTCTACTGTGGGCGGCTACAGCGCATCTTCAAAATGCAGCGGCTCTTGCAGCAAGGGTGATGCTGTGCTCGAGGACAGGCTGGGGTTTGAGTTTCCGCTAATGTGTGATAGGCTCGATTGCAGAAGCACTATCCTGAATTCCAATGTGCTTTTTGTTCCGGATGATGCTACTAGCCTTAGAGAGGCAGGAGTTGATATTCTCAGGATTTATGTCTGGGATGAAGACCCTAAAACAGTTAAAGAGCTGGTCGATTTGTTCAAAGCAGCAGCATGCGGCGACATTGAAAAGACAGCATCCTATAGTGGGCTGATTGAAAGGATTAAGGCATCAGGCTTTACAAAAGGGCATTATCACAGAGGAGTTTAATCAAATGCTCGCGGCGCGATACACACAAAACGCATAAGGAAGGCGCCAAAGCGCCCGCAGCGTAATTTGCAAAAACACGGTTTGGCGTACAATTCGCGCAAGCGATCATTGAAAATATTATTTGAGGGGTTGAAGGCTATGGAGAAAATTAGGATTAAGTATTTGAGTGATGCAATAGAAAAGCTAAGATATATTGATGGGAAAAGTGATTGGATTGATTTGAGAGCTGCTGAGGATGTTAATCTGAAGAAGGGTGAATTTAAGCTGATTTCATTGGGAATAGCAATGGAATTGCCCGTAGGCTATGAAGCGCTTCTTGTCCCCAGGAGCAGTACATTTAAGAATTTTGGTATTATACAGACAAATCATTGTGGTGTTATAGATGAAAGCTACTGCTCAAATGAAGATGTTTGGATGTTTCCAGCCCTTGCAGTCCGTGATACACAGATAAGAATCAATGATAGGATATGCCAGTTTCGCATCATAAAACACCAGCCGACGATACTTTTTGAAGAGGTTGACGATTTAGGTAATGATTGTCGTGGCGGCTTTGGCAGTACGGGAATAGATTAATGATTTTTTCCTAAAACCATCTGCGGAATTTGTTATAGCTCTTGTCGGCATATTTTCGAGTGTCGGAGGGTATGGATACGATTCTTTCGAGCATCTCCTTGTCGGAAATCTTTTTGAAGGCTTTTTGCATAAGCTCCTGAAAATTTTCGCCATCACTGGGGAAGGTGGCATGAACAGGATATATGTAGCCATGCGGGCTTGTATTCATTCTCTTGAACTCAGACTCCATGCCCGCCTTTATTTTCTCAGATACCAGACTTGCTCCGGCTTCGTCAGTGCAGGGTAGGACAATAATCACATCGCGGTTGTTGTTCAAAACCATTGTGTCAGTTGCACGCAGTGCTTCCGATGCTTTCCTTGCTGCCATGGCAAGAATTGATGCCTTGTCATCGCCCGAAATGGGTTCGATGGTCGCACTGTCGGATACCTCCTTTGCATTTATCTGGAGCGTAGTAATCAATATCAAAGAAAAGGGGGCCCCG
>JAAYBT010000082.1 GCA_012730015.1 Clostridiaceae bacterium | reverse complement strand
ACTGCCCATCAAGAAACCTCTTATGAGCCTGGCGCAGCTCCTCTGCCTTTTCCTCAGGCTTTGTCGGGTTGGCATGAGCCCATGCGCCCGTCTCACTCGAGGCATTAAACTTCTGCTTATTTGAGGCGCGCATCGGTGGGAAAAATTCGATGTGGAAGTGATAATAATCACTGACATCTCCGCTGTTTACAGGCTCCTGATGCATGCACATCATATATGGGAAGGGGAAACCAAATATTGAATCCAACGTCCCTGTGGTCTCTTTCAATGCCCTTGCCAGATTTGCTTTTTCCCGCTCGCCAAACTGTGTGAGATTCTGCTTATGATTTTTGCTTACAATATACATTCCATATGGATATTCAGTGAAAAAGGGCAGGAAAACCAAAAAATCTTCGTTCTCAAAAATCACACGGTCCCCTGACCTGCTCTCATCTGCCAGCATATCACATATAAGGCAGGTCCCATTCTCGTCATGATGCTCCCTGCAAGCCTCCAGCTCCAGCTCCAGCTTCTTGGGTATAAAGGGATATCCGTAAATCTGCCCGTGTGGATGTGGCATTGTTACGCCTACCATCTCTCCCCTGTTCTCAAATATAAAAATGTATTTAATTTTCTCATCCTTCTTTAATTCTACAAAACGCTCTGTCCACAAGTCAATTATTTTGACAATATGCTCCGTGGAGAATTGATGGAGCGAAGAAGTATGCTCAGGTGAATACAGTATAACCTCGCATTTACCATAGGCTTCCGCCATCCTGTAAAGGCCTGTTGCTATATCATCAGGAACGGGTGGTTCCTGCGAAAGCGCCGGAAAATCATTGTCATATTTGTGCACATCGTAGCTTTCGGGTACCTTCCCTGAACCCGGGCAAAAGGGACACCAGTCCTTTGGCATCTGCGGCCTGTCCTGCCTGTGGGATGCAATCATAACCCAGTCCTTTATCAATGGATGCCATCTTAACTCAGCCATACTTCATTCCTCCCTTGCAGCAATAGTCTAAAGTATTTACTAGTACCTTACCCATATTTTATACATATATATTAATCCTAAATCAGAATGTAAAAAAGTGAAATGCCTTTATGTGATGAATATATGGAATATTGATGAGGATAAATTTCTAATTTTTCTATTGACAACACAATACTATGCATTGTATAGTATTATATATAAGATAGGTACGACAACAATTGTGACCTCTATTTTGATATGTTGTACATATTTTACAATAGCAATTTTTCGGATGGGAGTGGATGAAGTATGAAATCCTTAGTGTGTATTACAGGAGCAACGGGAGGACTTGGAAGGGCGTTTTGTGTTGAATGTGCCAATCGCGGCTGGGATCTTTTTCTGACCGACCTTGCGGACAATTCACTGAGTATACTGGCTGCGAGCCTTACAAACACCTATAATGTTAACGTATATTATCGCAGCTGTGACTTAACAAACTTCGAGGCGCGGACCGAGCTCTTTGACTATTTACGCGAGCAGGGATTTTGCTTCAATTTCCTGATTAACATCGCCGGCTTGGATTTCGAAGGTCCCTTTTCCGAAAGAACACGCAGTCAGATAAGGACCATGCTCCGGCTTAACATTGAGGCAACCGTTGAAATGACTCATGAAATCATGAAAATGAGAGATATCTCAAGAACCTTTAGGGTTATCAATGTAGCAAGCCTGGCGGCTTATTATCCCATGCCGGTCAAAGCAATGTATGCCTCATCAAAGCGCTTTTTACTGGATTTTTCAAGGGCGCTTCGTGAAGAACTGCGCTCCTTTGATGTAAGTGTCACAGCCCTGTGCCCTGCAGGTATGCCAACGACACCCGAATGCATTAGAGCCATTGAGGCTCAGGGTTTTGCTGGCAGAATCACTACTCAAAATGTAGGCTATGTCGCAGCCCATACAATCGACTCGGCGCTGAAGGGCAGATCAGTGTATATCCCCGGTTTGTTGAATAAATTGCTCAAAGCAGCAGGCTCATTGGTGCCGCCAACTATTGTTGCAAGAGTGGTAGGCTCCCGTTGGAAATCCGCTCAGAGCAAAAGAGCGCTTCTTGGAAGCGTAAACGGTAACCCTCAGTAAGGGCTTATGCCCCAGTAAGTAACCGATGCTCAAAAGACCCGCAATATGTGTTAAAGTAGAATTATTACTCGGAGGTGTGTTTTTAGTGAAAGAGAAAGTCATCATCATAACCGGGGCCAGCTCTGGAATTGGCCTGGCTACAGCAAAGGAATTGTCCTGCAAAGGACTATACATAATTGGCATAGGCCGTTCACTCGAACGCTGTGCTCAAGCAGAGCAGGAGATCAGGGCGCTAAATCCCGATGCAAAGGTTCAATTTTTGATAGCTAATCTGGCCTCCCTCGAAGAGGTTTCAAAGCTGGCAGAGGATATTCGCGAACAGCTTGCGCAAGACGGCCTCAAACACATTGATGTGCTGATAAATAATGCAGGCACTGTTTCGAGCTGGTATATTTCTACAGTGGATGGCTTCGAGCTTCAGTTTGCCGTTAACCATCTGGCTCAGTTCCGCCTGACATATGAGTTGTTGCCCCTTCTGAAGCAATCCGACGAAGGCACGGTTATCAGCGTTAGCTCAGGCTCTCACTACAGAACAAAAATACACTGGAAAGACGTAATGCTCAGAAAACGCTATAACTGCCTTCTTGCCTATAAACAAACAAAGCTGGCAAATGTTCTTTTTATGTCAGAGCTTAACAGACGATTAAAGTCTGCAGGGATTAAAATAAAGGCATTTGCCGTGGACCCGGGGCTGGTAAACACCAACATTGGCCTCAAGGGCACAGGAGGGATTGTAAAGAAGGTTTGGGAAATACGAAGTAAAAGCGGCACACCGGCAGATCAGCCTGCCCACTGTATCACATGGCTTGCAACCGAGCCGGACGCACGCAAAACTGATAAAATATATTGGAAGGATTGCTCTCCACTTAACCCAAGCCGCTATTCCCAGCGCTTGGATGTGGCAGAAAGGTTCTGGGAACTGTCTGAAAGAATGAGTGGTATCCGTTATGAAGGGAGGATGACTTCTTGGATCCCCAGTTGAAGAAAGGGCTGCTGGATGCATGTGTTCTCCATATCCTACAGGAGGGTGATACCTACGGCTATAAGCTGACACAGGAGATTTCTGAGTTTATGGTAACATCGGAATCCTCTCTTTATCCTGTGCTGCGAAGACTTGAAACACAGGGTTGTCTAGAAACCTATTCATCCGAGCATTCCGGTCGGCTAAGACGCTACTACAGAATAACCGCCGCCGGCATTACTCGCTTGAATGAGTATAAAGAAGAATTATTGGAGCAAAGAAGAATTATAGATTATATTATTGGTGGTGAAGATGAAAATGGATGAAATGAAAATGGATGCGAAATTGATGGCCTTTCTGGATGAGCTTAAGTTAGAGCTCAACGGCCTTCCCGAAGAGGAAAGGGCTGCTGTCCTGGACTATTACCAGGAGCACTTGAATGATGCATCCTATGACGGTGTTTCTCCTGAAGAGCTACTTTCAAAGCTTGACACTCCGGCAAACATCGCCGCATCAATTAAAGCGGAGGTGAGCATCAAAAATGTCCGCAAAAAGCCTGACCTGAAAAACTACTCCAAAGCAGTTAAATACTCGCGTTCGAGGATAACAAGGCCCTTGTCGGTATTCCTGTTCTCAATACTAATTTTTACGACCTACAGCATTGCAGTCTGCTTGTTCATAATTACTGTAGCCTCAGTAGCTTCAGCCTGCATCATACTATCCGTGTTTGTGGCTGAGGCTTTGAAGATACCCTCACAATTCGTGCCTGAGATTATTGGCAGCATTGGCATGGGCGTATTTTTTGCAGGGCTTATGCTGCTGACTGCCTATGGCTTTTCCAAGCTGACCGGGCTTTCAGTTAGGCTCTCTACAAGGCTCATAGCCCGTATGCTGAGAACAGATACAAACCACAGTTTTGATGTCGCAGCAAATATTAATAGTGTAGAGAAAAATGCTACAGAAGCGAAGGTTACCGATGCTACCCAAACAATAAATATAGAGGGTGGCGACAGTGCAAGTCGAAAAACAGATTTGAAAAAGCTGATGCTTAAGATTGTTATGGCAATATCAGCATCAGGGCTTTTGATATCACTATTCACCGGCCTTCCTGTTACGCTTTTTATGCTATACAACAGCCTAGCCCCCAGCAATATCGCATTAGAAGAGTGGGCATACAGCAGCGAGGACGTAAACAGCATAAGCATAAATACTACACATTCCAATATTAGACTTAAGAAGGGCAGTTCCGATGAAGTTGAGATAGAATACGAAAAGGTAGGTTGGCTGGAGCCTGAAATAAGCTGCGCCAATGGACGGTTAGAATTTGAGGAAAGGTCCAACGGAAGGATGCCCCTCTTTCGACTATTAAGCCTACACGAAAACAGTGCAGAGCTTACCATTGTGCTCCCTGCAAATTTCAAGCCCAATGAGCTTAAGCTCGAAAGCAGAGGTGGCTTTATATACATTGACAGCACAGAATTTCCCGTCGAAGCGAAAACATATACCGGGGCTATCTATGTGGACTCCTTTGCGGACATGGAATCCGCTGCCGTCAAGGCTCGCACATCAGCAGGCTTTGTGCGGGCGGCAGGAGAGAAAGCAGGCACCAAAACCTCAGATGGCATCGTTTATCAGTCACATTTGCAGCGCGATGCTCTGATCCAAATAGAAACATCCCGGGGCAATATTTTCATAGATTAACTTGCATATGTCAATATACCCGCGATATCCCATTGGAGCAAGCTGGAAGCGCGGTGCTTCTTCATCAGCCCATTCGTAGTCGTAAATTGCAGGATTGAAAGTTTTTATCATCTCCCAAAGGTCTCCTATGGCTTCCTCAAATTTGTCATCATCATGGGGGGGCCCTAGAAGACCATCATCTTACACGGCGGAAAGGTCTCAATCTCAAAGCCTTCCGGAGATGGCTTATCATAATCGAGGGGAAGCTCGACACCCTATAAATACTTGGATGTCCCCGGTTTTATCATCTTTTTCGGATGCCACATACCAATTGGTTCATAAAGAGCCTCTTTCACGCTCGAAAGCACACCCCATACATCATAGCCAACCTCTTCACAGTATTCGTAATAATCCTCATCTTTTTTCCCTCATAAAATCAGTACCTTTCTTTCAGGCCTTTCAATCACCTGAACGAATACGGGTTTTAAATCTTCCTCCCCCATGTCTAAAGGTCCTTTAAAAACCTTACAATATCCTCTGTTTCAGGAGGACAGCCGGGCAGGTGTTTTTCAAAGCAGGATGTACAATTGCCTATGCCTAATACCCCTTTATAGCCGCGATAGGCCTGTCCTATGCATATTTGATCCGCGAATTTTTCTGTAATCCCCGAGGCATTCAATTTCTCCAACGCACTTACGAGATTACTATAGCATGCGGAGCAGGCATCGGCTTCATCAACAATTTTTAAGTATTTTTTATCCTTCTGTGTAATTTTCGTATCATCAGGCTTATGAGATTCATATATATTGATAATCGCAGTATTTTCGCTTAACGGATAACCGATACCTTCATCTTTAGCCAGTCTGATATACTTGATTTCATAAGGTTTATATCCTAGGACCTGGGCTGCATAGCAATCAACCAATACAGGATCGAAGCCCAGAAGAATCCTGTTAAGGTTAACAGGCCTTCCTCCTTCCTCAAAATACGGATCGGGACATATTCCATCAGCTATGATCAGATTCGGCTTAATTACCGCATTCAGATAAGCGATTGGTTTGTGAAGCCCCATGGTATGAAATCTTCTCTTTTCGGTGTCGGGAATCAAACCCTTGAGGTTCTTTAACGCACAGGTGATCTTGGTCTGGCAATGACCTTTAATTAATGGGACATTGATTAAGTAATCCAAATCGAATACGGTTTTACAGATTTTTAATTCTAATTCTTTATAGGAGCGCGTGACATAAGAATCACCTTTTAAATCGATCAGAGGAATATTATATTTCTTCGAAATCTCCTCATACCCGCAAACCTTAAACGCCCGCTTAGTACTGTCCCCTACCCATGAACCCTCAATAACCCGAATATTTTTGAATCCCTTATCAAGAAGATATATTATAATGCCCTCAATGATTTCAGGATGAGTTGTGGCACCATGTTCTGCCGGCGATGCACATACAAGGTTCGGCTTTATTCCAATGGAAATATTCCTGTCTTCATTTTGTAGAGGGTTAACTCTGTTTAATAAATCCAGGGTCATTCTCAAAGGATCCTGACCGTTTGCAATGTATAGTTTATCCATATCACTCACTTCTCCATTTAGTATTTTATATCAAAATGCTTCTTGTTTCAATTTTAAGAATGGTCAGTATTACAACATTTGTTATCTGCTGCTCAAAAGCATTACGCGGCACTAAACTTGAAAATCCATACTCATACTAAAATTCATGGATATTTTATAAGGTTTATACTATACTAATCTGTATTAATAATGCAAATAATATCTTTCGGCAGACTTGATTCTGATGCATGTTTTCCTTAACTTAGGGCATAATAATACTTGATTATCTCCAGAAAAAGCAGTATTATTGCTGTAGGTGGTGAAAATATGATTAAAACGTATGCCATGCTGGTGGACGAATTAAAGGATTATGCAAATCCGACTTCAAAAATACGTCGCCTTGTGGCAGGTGGAGAGCTAATCTCCGTTGTACGGGGATTATATGAGACCGATAAGGACGTGCCAGGCTATTATCTAGCCGGCAGCATTTATGGGCCGTCGTATCTGTCATTTGAGTTTGCTCTGGGCTATCATTCTCTTATCCCGGAGGCAGTCTATCAATTTACCTCCGCAACGTTTGAGAAGAAACGGCAAAAGCAATACGCGACGCCTTATGGCACTTTTACCTATCGGGATGTGCCAAGCGATGCGTACCCCTATGGCGTTGAGCTTCACGAAGAAAACGGCTACAGCTTTCAGATCGCGTCCCCTGAAAAGGCGCTCTGCGATCAATTATATACAATCTCGCCCGTAAAGAATTGCTCAGGTCTTGAGGAACTCCTGTTTCATGATCTGCGTATCGATGGCGATGCGTTCCAGAAGCTGAATATGCTGTTGCTTACTGAACTGACAGGCTGTTATCATACGCAGAATCATCGCTTGTTATGTGCCTATATCAAGAAGGGAGCGAAGCTATGAACCCTGTCATCGAACAAATGATAAAGCTCTATGAAGCAAAGACCTTATACGACAAGGAGAACGCCATCAAGGAGGTCGTGCAGGAGATCGTTTTGTGTGGACTAAGCCGCGCCGGTTTTTTTCAGTCTGCCGCCTTCTACGGCGAAACGGCGCTTCGGATATTCTACGGCCTCGATCGCTTTTCGGAGGATCTTGGCTTTTCTTTGAAGGTTCCCGACTCCGGCTTCGATTTAGGTGCCTATCTGCCGACGTTGGAACGCGAAGTGCGGTCTTACGGGCTGAACTTCAATGTTGAAACAAAAGAAAAAGTTGCTGATTCAGCCATAAAGTCTGCGTTTCTGAAGGGCAGCACAAAGGAACATATCCTGATGTTTTACGCTGATGAGCGCCTTGCTCCGTCCATTGCGGCAAGCAAGCTGATAAAGGTGAAATTCGAGGTCGATACTAATCCCCCTGAGTATGCTGCCTTTGAACGAAAATACCGACTGCTGCCCATCCCCTATGAAATCAACCTTTATGATATGACATCTCTGTTTGCGGGTAAGATCCATGCTGTGATCTGCCGGGCGTGGAAGACGCGTGTCAAAGGCCGTGATCTGTACGATTACGTTTTCTTTCTTTCCCGCGGAACAAGAGTCAATCTCCGGCATCTTGAGGCAAGGCTTGCACAATCCGGGTTCATCGAAGCCGACAGAACGATAGCGCTGGATGACGTTAAGGATATGCTGAACACGCGATTTGATCAGATAGATTTTGAACAGGCAAAACACGACGTCCTGCCGTTTATCAGAAACCCGGATGCGCTTGCTCTCTGGAGTGCGGATTTCTTCAAAGGTATAACTCAGCAATTGAACTAAAGCAGGAAAATTGCTCTATCAACCTCAGAATTCTATTAGCCCATCCATCATTAAAATTTTATAGGACAAGAATTCAATTTTGGATCAAAAGTATTTCCACTTGTATAGGGAAAGAAAATGGCCGCTTGCGCAAAGATTTTATATCCTTCACCTATCACCATTTTTACGGTGTTTTAGGGGGGTGTTTTTGAAAGCAAAACAAAGAAATCCAACCGCCGGTACGAAACCGACGGCGGGACCATGCGATATTCAGTTGTGGAAATTTATCTTTGTTTACACTTACCCAAAAAGAAAACAGCCACCATTCAACCGTCTAAGTTACATGGTGGCCGTTCAGGTTAATGAATATTAGTTTTTGGGGAGTTCGCAGTATCTCTGGAGCATGGCCGCCGCCTCGCAGCGCTTGGCGGTGCCGTCGGGCATCAAGTTTCCATCACTGCCCTGGATGATACCTGTGCCGCAGGCCCACTGCATGGCAGGGAGGGCATACTCGGCAACATCGAAGGCATCGTTGTAGGAGAGAATGTTGGTGTTTTCGCCCACGCTCACATCCATGCCCTTGTACTTGGCGTAGCGCCACAGGATGGCGGCCAGCTGCTCACGGGTGATGGGATTGTTGGGATTGAACTTGCCGTTGTAGCCTT
>JAAYBT010000007.1 GCA_012730015.1 Clostridiaceae bacterium | reverse complement strand
GAACATGCCCAAGCTGCAGGGCAGCCTGGGCTTCATCCGTCGCAAATAAGGGGGAACAGCGCTATTTCCTTTTTACAGGCTCCAGCAGGTTGAGGATAAACTGACTCCCATGTCCTTGTGGGTTATCGTTGCGAATGTGCTCTTCAAAGCATAGCCTTGATCTATCCGAAACATATTCACTGTTTTGAGAAAGATGCTTCATAAGTATCTGCCAGGAGCCATAGATATCATCGCTGCAGGGCATCATTGCATATAAGCCGCCGGGAAGGAGCATTTCTTTTAAATGTGAAGGAATCTCGACCCCTTCAGGTATAGATGCGCACATACCATAGCCGTACTCAGGTCTTGACTTGCTCGGCAAGGGATTAACGTTTCCTCCGAACAACCGCGCGGTGCCCATCAAGCCGGATGACTCAAGCCATTCTAGGACTGGTGCCGTTGCCTCATCCTCCGGTGAAACTCCGACAGCGGTGTTATAAACCACTCTCATCGGTGGTAGAGTTACAAATCGTACATTGATACTAGCTTCTGTGTTTGACATAATAATATCCTCCATTTTTTCTCTTTGATAATGTCTTGCAAAATCTTGAACAAAATCATTCAGGGCCTTCAAGGAGGTTGAGTTTGCCTGTTGCTTACCAGTTTGTGCAATAGAATTCAGAATAGAAAGCAAAGCGTTCTTGCGTGCATTCGACTCAATACTCTCTACCTCTAGCAACAGGAGCTGCTTTTTAATAGCTTCCTCTATTCCTGCATAAGTTCTATTATGCAAAATTGATTTAATGTCTTTCAATGGTATCCCAAGCTTGCGAAATAGAGCAGTAATTTTTATGCAAAGTACAGCGTCCTCATCATATGCTCTCCACCCTGATTCGGGATCGCGGAAGCTTATGAACAGCCCTTCAGATTCCCAATGCCGCAATGTGCGACTGGTAAGCCCCATTTGTGCAGATAGCTTATTGATGGCTATAGGTAAACTCATAGTACACTCCTTATAAACTCCTTTTATGTTTTAGAGGATCCTCATAAATATATAATATCACTTGACGCCGCGATAACTGCAAGTGTTTTCTAAATCTTTTTTCAAAGTTTTTGATAGCATAATACAACATGCGAATTGTCTGATTCCTGACTTACTGTTATGATAGAGGTATTGATAAAACATCGACAAGAAATAGAATATATAGCCATTAAGGAACTATTGCGAAGGATGAAAAATTTGGTTGTAGGAATTGTAGCGCACGTGGATGCCGGGAAGACAACCTTATCGGAAAGCTTCTTATACTTGAGCGGGAAAACACGCAAAATGGGCAGGGTTGATAATCGGGATGCCTTTTTGGATCACTTCGAACTGGAACGTGCAAGAGGCATTACTATTTTCTCCAAGCAGGCCATGCTTGAGTTGGGTGATGCCCATATTACCCTGCTGGATACCCCCGGTCATGTGGATTTTTCAACGGAGATGGAGAGAACCCTCCGGGTTCTGGACTATGCCATTTTAGTTATCAGCGGAGCGGATGGCATACAAAGCCATACCAGAACCTTGTGGCGACTACTGTCCATTTATCGCATACCGGTCTTTTTGTTCATAAATAAAATGGATCAGGAGGGTAGTGACCCTGCGAGAATCATGCAGGCACTCAAGAGACAGCTAAGCGAAGGCTGTATCGATTTCGGGCAGGAGGGGTCGGACAGCTTTTACGACCAACTGGCTATGTGCGATGAGGGCTTGATGGAGGCTTACCTGGACACCGGCAAGGTGGAGCTCCCCCGGATAAAGGAGACTATCCGGCAGCGCAAGGTATTTCCATGCTATTTTGGAGCGGCCCTTAGGCTGGATGGCGTTGAGGCCTTCATGCAGGGCATTGTGAAATACTCTCAGAGGCCTTCTTATTCGGATAGATTTGGCGCAAGGATTTACAAAATTGAAAGGGACGAGCAGGGAAATCGTCTGACCTACATGAAAATTACCGGCGGAAGCATCAAGGTAAAGGATGTCCTGGCCAATGGCGATTGGCAGGAGAAGGTCAACCAAATCCGGATCTATTCAGGCCCAAAATTCGAAGCGGTCAATGAAGCGGAAGCGGGAACTGTCTGCGCCGTGACCGGACTGACTAAGACAAAGCCCGGGGAGGGGCTGGGAATCGAAAAGGCATATGCTTCACCAGTTCTGGAGCCGGTTTTATCTTATCGGATTATCTTCCCGGAGGACTGCGATCCGAGGGTGATGCTTCCGAAGCTGCAATTGATTGAGGAGGAGGACCCGCAGCTTCATATACTTTGGGATGAGCAGGCAAGGGAAATCAAGGTGCGGATTATGGGTGAGGTGCAGCTTGAGGTTCTTCAAAGCACGATTAAGAGCCGGTTTGGGGTGGAGGTTTCCTTCGATTCAGGCCGGATTATCTATAAGGAGACCATTGCCGACATAGTTGAGGGAGTAGGACACTTTGAGCCCCTGCGCCATTATGCGGAGGTTCACCTGCTGCTGGAGCCGGGAGAGCGGGGAAGCGGCTTACAGTATAAGGTGGATTGCAGTGATGATTTTTTGGCGAAAAGCTGGAAGAACCTCATCCTTTCTCATTTGAAGGAAAGGACTCATAAAGGGGTGCTGACCGGTTCTGCCATAACTGATATGGCTATAACCCTGGTGTCAGGCCGCGCAAGCAACAAGCATACCCAGGGCGGTGATTTCCGGGAGGCAACCTGGCGCGCTGTGCGTCAAGGCTTGAAGCAAGCGGAATCAATCCTGTTGGAGCCCTACTATGCTTTTGAACTGGAACTGCCTGAGAATATGGTCGGACGTGCCATGACAGATTTGGAGAGAATGCGGGGCACCTGCCAGGTTTCAAGCATTGCAGATGGGCTGGCTCTTCTTACAGGACAGGCACCTGTGGCTACCATGAAAAACTACCAGATGGAAGTGACAGCCTATACCAGAGGGCTTGGGAGGCTCATATGCACTCCGGACGGTTATGACATCTGTCGCAATGCGGATGAGGTCATTGGGGAAATGAATTATGATTCGGAGCGGGATCCCGCAAATCCGACCGGTTCAGTATTTTGTGCCAACGGAGTCGGCTTTTCTGTTCCCTGGGATGAGGTCAAGGGGCATATGCATGTGGAGAGCTACCTGCAGAAAAGGGCGGAGCAGTCGGACCAGCCGGAAACGGCGACAGATAGAAAAATGGAATGGAAGGACGACCAGTGGCTTGAGCCAGAGGAGGTTAACCGTATTTTTAAGCAAACCTTTTTCGCAAACAAGAATGAAAAAAAGGTTTGGCACAAACGCAGGCCTGTCGTGGACAGCTATCTGGACCAGACCGCTTATAATCGCAAATTGAGAGAAGCGAAGACAAAGGAAGCAAAGGATAAGTTCCTGCTTGTGGATGGCTACAACATGATTTTTGCATGGGCTGATCTGAAGGAGTTAGCCGAGGACAGCATGACTGGAGCCCGGACCAAGCTTCTTGAAATGCTTAGTAAATACCAGGGTATCCGGAAGCATAACATTATTGCCGTCTTTGATGCCTACCGTGTGCAGCGGCATCATGAGGAAGTATTTGACTATGACAATATCCATGTGGTCTTTACAAGGGAGGCTCAGACCGCAGACCAATATATTGAGAGGTTTGCCCATGATAATCGGAACAAGTACGATATCACCGTTGCCACATCGGATGGCCTGCAGCAGATTATTATCCGGGGAGCGGGCAGTGCCCTGTTATCCGCCAGAGAGCTTAGACAGGATATGGATAGCGTAAATGAGAGTGTCCTGAAGGCATACCAAAATAAAAAGCCATTAGACCGCAATGTGCTAAGTGATGCCTTGTCAGAAGAAGCAAAACAGCAGATGCAGGACTTGCTTAATGACCCATAGTTAAAACATGCTAAGCTGATTATCGATTTGCGGGAAATCCCACAAATACCCAAAGACCTGTCCAACCTCGTGTAGCACACCATGGGCTTTACATTCTGAATAGAATATTTCCATAAGAGTGTCATTGTTGTCACTTGTGCATTCGTAAGACAAACCAAAGCGGCTGATGTATTTGCGCTTAATGCCGGGAAAGTGTCGATCCAGTGCGGCATAGAAATACTCGCGATCACCTTCACGCATGGTTGTGCCGATGCCGAAGCATATGATTCCTTTAACTTCTGCGTCAAAGCAATACTGAAGAATGCCCCGCAGGTTTTCCTCTGTGTCGTTGATAAATGGCAGTACTGGAGAAAACCATACAACTGTTGGGATTCCATTATCACGCAGTATCTTAAGAGCTTCCAAGCGCTCGAGCGTAGTAGATACATTTGGCTCCAGAATGCGGCAGAGGTTTTCGTCGTATGTGGTAAGGGTCATCTGAACCACGCATTTCGATTTTTGGTTTATGCTTTTTAACAGATCAAGGTCGCGAAGAATCCGGCTTGATTTTGTCTGTATAGCAAGCCCGAAGCCATATCGGTCAATGATTTCAAGGCACTGGCGTGTTAAGCCCAGCTCCTCTTCGCAGTGCATATAGGGATCGCACATGGCGCCAGTTCCTATCATGCATTTTTTTCGTTTACGCTTCAGTGCGTCTTCAAGCAGCTGTGGCGCATTCTGCTTTACCTGGATATCCTCAAAATCGTGCTTCATCTGGTAGCAGGCAGAACGGCTGTCGCAGTATATGCAGCCATGCGAACAGCCACGATAAATGTTCATTCCATTTTTGGCAGACAAAATCCCCTTGGCATCAACAAAATGCATTTTTCATTCCCCCGAAGGTACATAATTGTGCATGTGCATTTTCCCGTCAGTGAAAAATCTGCACGCACTTAAATTCTGCAGGAGGCGTATAACGACCTAACGCAGAAGGTCATTATACCACTGGTTGTTGACATCAGTATGTCAAGTTTCCTTGCAGGCTTTATCATTTGCTGTGATGAGGTTTTATGACCTAATCAATTCCTCATTTATTTGCCTTATCTTATCCGATGGCAACTTCAGGACCTTGCGGTCATAGGTAATTAAGCCGTTCAGCTCATCCTCTACATCGGTAAGCTGGGTGTAAACTGCTGCACACAGCCCTTGCTTCTTTGCAGGGAGGACCTCGTTTTTGTATAGCTCCCTGTATGCCGTCAGTAATTCTTCAGCGGTTTCAAACCTCTTGTACCCGAAATCCTGTTCATTAAAAGAATGTCCCGCCACCCGATAGTTGTAGCCGCCAAATTCAGACAGGATTACAGCCCGCCCTAGTTTATCACTCTTAAAGCGGTACCTTTTGAAATATATATGTATACTCTTGAAATCTCCAATAAATTGGTCGTGCCAGCCACTGGCGTGGTCAATGGTTCGGGAACTGTCAAGCTTCGCAATCCTCCTGACGGCTTCCTTCGCATCAAACTGGCCCCAGCCCTCATTAAAGGGAACCCACATAGCGATAGACACGCAGTTGTACAAATGGGCAATCATCTCCTCCAGCTCTCTATAGTATTGCTGACGCCCTTGTGCGTCATCCCGGGCAAACCACTTATAATGATTGTCCTTAAAATGAATCCCGGTCACAAGTGGTGATGACACCGTAGCAAGCCTATAATCGCCGCCTCCGTTTATCATATCCTGCCACACCAGCATTCCGATCCTGTCACAGTGATAATACCAGCGCAGGGGCTCTATTTTAATGTGCTTACGCAGCATGTTGAAGCCCATATCCTTGGCGGTCTGTATATCAAAGATCATGGCCTCGTCACTGGGGGCTGTATACATCCCGTCGCTGTAATAGCCCTGATCCAGCAGGCCGGTGTGGAAATAGGGCTTGTTATTCAAAAACAGGCGCTTTATGCCGTCGCTATCTGCTTGCACCGAGAATTTCCGCATGCCAAAATAGCTTTTAACTAAGTCGTCGCCCATGGTAATCGTCAAATCGTACAGATGAGGATTTTCGGGCGTCCAGGGAATGAAGGATTGTAGATACAGCTTTACCGGCTCATTTGACTGGAAGCTAATTCTGTTCTCACCTGCGATTTCACACAAGGCGCTGCAGGAATGGGAGCCCTCGGCTAAAACAGTGACTTCCAAAGCCTTTTCATCGAACAGGGGAGTTATGCGCAATGCATTTATGTACTCCCTTGGCACACTCTCCAGCCAAACTGTCTGCCATATGCCGCTCTGTGATGTGTACCAGATGCCCCCCCGCATGCTTTTTTGCTTTCCCCGGGAATGGTAGCTGGTGTCACTGAAGTCGCGTACCTTGACCAGAATTGTATTTTCCTCACTCAAATAGGGAGTAATATCAGCACTAAAGGGGGTATAGCCCCCCACATGCTTACAGGCTTCAGTCCCATTTACATAAACCGTTGCTATCTGATCTATCGCACCAAAGTGCAGGAGTACCCTTCCGACATTAAAACCCGCCGGAAGCTCAAGCCTGCGTTGATACCACAGCGTTTGTTCAGGGGCAACCTTTCGCATCACACCACTCAGCTCGCATTCAGGGGAGAAGGGAACAAGGATTTCTTCGTCAAAGCTGTCGGGAGGCCTTTCGCTATCGGTAATTGCGTAGCTCCAGATGCCGTTTAGATTCATGTAGCTTTCCCGTACCATCTGTGGACGGGGATACTCGGTCAAAACGCTTGACTTATTGAGCTTCTCTCCCCAGATTGTTTTCATGGCCTTGCCTCCGTTTCAAAAAGATAATTGGGACTGCAACCAGCAGCAATACTAATGCTGCCGCAAGAAATATTGATGGCGTAGGGACATTCTTCACCACGCCTAAATCTACATAGGTACTGTCGCTGTTTTTAATGACAGCTGCGCCTATAAAGGGGCCTATTAACATAGGCAATAAGACCGCAAAAATCATCCGTATACCCTGAAAATGACCGACCTTATCCGGCGGAGTATAGTCTCGGATAGTTGCGGAAAGGCATGCTGTCACCAGCATGTACCCTGACATCATAATAGTGCCGGCAATAATCACTTCAACCATTGAACGCGAAAAGAACATGCCGACAAGTCCTGCCAGCATTACTACAGCCGCAGGTAAAAGGAACTTTAACTTACCAACCTTATCGATGAAATTACCTCCGACAACGCTGGCGATAGAAGCAATTATCAGCACTATGCCAAGGACTATCGCATAGGCGTCCATTTTCAAGTAATTTTGCAGGTATATAATGAGATAGGGAAAGAAGGTCTGCACGGCAATCGAAAACAGGCAAAAGGCGCACAAGGCCAGGTACAAAAGAGGGTTTTCTCTTATTATCGAAGGCTTAAAGCCATAAATCAGGTTTTTGAAATAGGGGAGGTCCTTTTCCTCACTTTTCTTCTCCTTAAGCAGAGCGATTGAGAGTATTCCGGTAACCAAGACCATTATGCCAAATATGCCGAAGAATTCCTTCCAGCGTCCCTGCTGCGTCATTGAGTCAAATATGCCGAAAATAACCAGCATGGAAATCAACGGCAGTATTGCCAGCACCGATTCAACCTTTCCCCGGTTATCCTTGTCGGTTACGTCGGTAATATAGGCGTTAAAAGCGGCATCGTTGGCAGTTGAGCCGAAGAAGGTCATGATGCAATCCATAACAATTAATACTGCTGAAGCTGCCGCCACTGCGTTTGCAGCCGGAAACCAGGCTGCAATGTTGTCTACACTTATAAATCCAAAGGCCATGGTGGATAGGCCCCACAGTATGTAGCCCCCGCTGATAAATACCTTGCGCTTGCCCAGCTTATCGGACAGGGCTCCCATGAGTAGGGTGGTCAGGGTGGCTACGAACGCACTGGCAGCAACCATGATGGCAATGTTGTTGGGGTCGGTGGAGATGGTATTGTAAAGAAATACATTAAAGTACATGTTTTCGATTGTCCACGCGAATTGCCCAACCAGGCCAAGAAGAAGAAAGGATGCCCAAACTCGTTTTGTCAGCTTAACCATAATAATTACTCCCTTCGTCCAGATAGAATTATTTACAAGCCTGCCGCTTACCAAGGCATTCTCTTTTTCCATCGCCTCTATAATAAGCATAAATATTGCTTCATGTATCAGGCAACTAACTTATATTATACTACAAAAATTTCAAATACCATTGGACTTCAAAAATAGTCCTCGAATGTATTTGGAGCAATAGCCTGAATTGAAGAAAGCCCGGTTTTTGCATTTAAGGTAAAAACCGGACTTTCCTTTTGTTAAGAATTCACACTAAATCTACTTTACTTTATTCAGAACAAATCTCATTAGAATCATGGCAACCTGTGCACGACTGGCCTTTCCGGCAGGGTCGAAGCTCGTTTCACTCACACCTGTGATAAGTCCCTCGGCTACTGCCCATTTTGCTTCTGTTAATGCCCAGAAGGATATCTTGCTTGCATCATGGAATGCAGTCAAATCATTTTCTGCCGTTACGTCATAGCCCTTGTAGATTGCATAGCGATACAGGATTGTGGCTAGCTGCTCACGCGTCAGAATATCGTTAGGTCCGAATGAGTTTGGGCTATACCCTTTTACAATATCATTTGCGGATGCCCATGTGACCGCATCCGTGTACCAGGCTCCATGAGCTACATCGGCAAAGCGGTTGGATGATTCTGGGGCCGGCTTACCTTCAAGCCTCCACAGTGCGGTTACAAACATTGCTCTGGTAATAGTCGTATCAGGTTCGAAACGCTTATTTGATACACCCTGGAATAGGCCAAATTCGGTAACATACTGAACAGCATCATAATACCAGCTATTACCCGGGACATCATCATAGATTATCTTCTTATCCACATTCTCTGAATCAGCAGATCCCGATGGGACAACATTATCCTGAATATCTTCGGTAGAGGGGTCTTTTTCATCTGTTCCTCCGCTCGGAACTCCGCCTCCACCGACGCCTCCACCGGGCGTTACAACAGGTACAGCAAGGAATTTGGCAGTATAGGTTGCTGCTCCGGTAACAGGAGTTAGTGCCGGTGACCAGCCTGTAAAGCTGTAGGTGTAGTCTTTTGTCGAATTCTTTTTGCCATTAGCATGAGCCGGCATAGTGCCATAGGCGACAGTAGTGGTGTCATCCGCAATCCCATCACCGTCGGTATCCCAGCTGATAGTATAGGTTTTTATCTCCGGCTTGCTCAGGGTCACGGCGGCGACTGTATTTTTCCCTTCAACTGAGAAGGATTCCCCGTCAAGGTTATAATAGGTCAGGCTAACTTGCTTTTGACCGGCTATATCAGTGATTTCGGCAACGATGCCCTTGCCCAGTACAGCCGCACTGCTGGAATAGTATTCTCCATCGCTCATACACCCTGCAGCAGTATAAGTAAATTGGATCTGTTTTGTACTAGGGGTTCCGTTCTCGTTGTTCAAGGTGGTAATGGTATCCCCGGCTTTAAGGATGTTGTCATAGCCAACTTCCATGTCTCCGACGTCAGAATGGTTGTGACCCCAGAGAAAGAAGACATTTGGGTGTTCATTCAAAATAGCAATGACCTCCTCCGAGCGCTCAACAATCCTGTTGCCATTATAATGTAGTGGATAATGGGACATTATAAAAACAGGGATATTGCTGTTAGCATTTTCACTATTTAAGAAGGATTCCAGCTGTTCAATCTGTTGCTCCGTAAACTCTTGCACCAGCCTGGAGGAACCATCATTACTTGCCCCAAAACAGTACACAACATAGTCTTCGGTGCTGGCAGCCACTCCGCTTTGAATTAGCCTCTTAGCGGTTGGATTACTATTCCTTTGATTCTCATAATCTCCACCGGCTCCTGGACCGGCATACTGTTCATGGTTTCCGGTTGTATAGATACCGCCCTTTGTTACTAAATCGCTGTGGTCATCAACCGTATCTATTATTTCCTGAACGAATTGCCAGTATTGATTCACAGAGGTGGAGGCAGTACTTCCAATGTCTCCGGTGATGCCGACGTAATCCAAAGCGTCATATATAGTGCTCATATCGTTGAGCCAACCGTCCAGATTGTTTGTCTTTCCGCTTTCATAGTGGGTATCAGAAGTAAAGGCAAGGCGAATGGGATACCGGGGAGTGTCCGGTATGGTAGAAACGGTAAAGTTGACTGCGTATGTTCTAGTGGTGAAGCCGTCCTCTGCTGTTACAGTAATATAGGCTGTCGCCATTCCGTTGCACACTGTGGCTCCCATATTCCCTGTAATATCGGCATCCTTATCGCTACATACACCGGACAGAGTCAGTTGGTTGCCATCCGGCGTTCCATAGGGCAGCGTCACCAAGTATCCAAATATTGAGGGGGAGAATCCCGGACAGCTTTTTCCAACTGAACCGTTCAGGGAATATGAAAGTGATGAGAGCTCCGCATCGCTACTGGGAACAGGCTCGCTAATCTTGATAGTAGTAGCGGCTCCTGTAGCCTCGCCATCAAGACCATAGTAAGTCATGATAACAGTGCCGCCGCCATCGGCTATCTCCATTATCATCCCCTTCTCCTTCACCGAACCACTACCGCTGGAAGAGTATTCACTGTCGCTCATGCACCCTGCTGCCGCATAGGTAAAATTAATCTGTGCGGATTTGGAAGATGTATAATTAATGCTGGAACCGGCGGTACAGATCTCGCCGTAATTGGTATCCGCCAGAGTATGATTGTGCCCCCATAGGAATATGACATTTTCATGCTCCTCATTGAGCATATTGATCAGGTCAATGGCATTGCTGGTAGTTCTACTGGAGAAATGATGGATTGGAAAGTGAGACAATATAATGATTGGAATATCATCAGGTGCAGTTCCCAGATAATCTTCCAGAGCATCGATGTCGTAGCTTGTAAAACTCTGAGAACTGCCTGCCGCGCCGAAGCAATAGATAATGTAGTTGTCGGTTTTAGCTGCCTCGCCGAGCCTTGTGATTTCTTTTGCTGTTGCATTGTCGGTGGAACCATAGTTCCCCTGAAGGTATTCATGATTGCCCGCGGTATATATGAAGCGGTTAGTATCGCTCGAGATGAGCTTGGAGCTAGTGACCGTATCCAGCATGGTTTGTGCAGAAGACCAGTAGTTACTCTCGCCGCGGATGTTGCCACTTGCCATGTCTCCACAAAAACCCATATAATCCAGCTGCTCTTCCTCCAGGATATCCCCGCTCTCAAGCAGCCCCAGCCATGTGGAAAGGTTGTTGGTCCCGCCATAGTGCACATCTGAGGTAAAAGCCAGATAGTCGGACGAGTCTCCATCAAAGATTTTAACCTTTACTGCAGTCCGCCCACTTTCCTCCAGGTCAGGCTCTTTGGCAGATATATAATATGTTGTATCCTGTGTCGGCGCCGTTTTAAATGTCAGCGTCAATTTGACACCGTCATCGCCCAGATCGGCGGTCACATCATCTGCCGGCTCCGAGTCACTGTTGTTGGCATATACCTTGAATACAGGTGCAGTATAGGCAGTGGTCAGCTCGAATTCAGCGGTATTTGCATCCTCGGTCGGCATTCGGTAGCTGTTTTCGCTGAACTTGGGGGAATTTGTAACGGTATCCTCCTGCTTTTGATATAAAGTAATAGCACTTGCTTTGTCGTTGTCAGTATTAGCACGGAAACCGTCGTTTTGGGAGGAGTAATAGAGCCATGCTGGATTGGTATAGGTTTGTTCACCCTCAGGTGGGATATAACGGATGAAATTATCGCTATTATCATAGATCCAGGCGGTGCCGGCGCTATTTAGTTTCAAACCGTACGTATTTTTAGATTCATCGGGATTCATATAAAGAGAGACATAGGCATCCTCAGTTTTATTGTATATGGTGAATCCGCTGTCTGAATCGGTCAGTATCCATTCCAGACCTTCGGTTTCGGGCTTTTCTAAAATGATTTCATCATCATTTACTTTGTCGGTAACATCATTGTGCGAAAGATAACCATAGCCGCTTGTGTTTTCCTCTGTAGTCATTGCATAATGATTATCATCATCAGTTGCTACAATTAGATAAGTGCTGCCGGAGCTAATTGCAGACACCTCAGTATAGACGTAGGATTCGACATAGGCTTCTACATTGATTGCCGTCCGCTTGCTTTCTTTCAGGTCGCCATCGATGGCAGATATATAGTATGTTATATCCTCTGTCGGTGCCGCTTCAAATGTCAGCGTCAATGTAATACCGTCATCGCCCAGAGTGGTAGTAATGCCTTCCACCGTCTGGCTGTCACTGCTGTCGGCATATACCTTGAATACCGGTTCCGTATATGCATCGGTCAGCACGAATTCAGCGGTAGTGGCATCCGTATCCGGCATTAGATAGTTGTTGCTGCTAAATACAGGTTTTTCAGTCAGATCGGGATCTACCAGCTCATAGAAGGTAATCGCGTTTTTATCATCTGAACTGGAATATTGGAATCCTTTCTTGGATTCAGAATACCGTAGGTAATCCCTATCATAAGTCAGCTTTTGGCCGCTATAGGTCCATGCCCTATCTGTCGTACTCAAATAGAGGGTGTTCTTGCTTGTTCCGGGATAGAGATACCTGCCACTATTCTCTCCGTATTTGGGCTGAATCAGCCAGTCGGAATCGGAGCTCGTGACCGTCCAGACCAGGCTCTCATCATCAGTGGTAATGATATCTGAGCCGACCTGCAACTCAATCTGCCCCGCCGTATTACTACTACCGGGTGACTCAGTTGCCATACCTTCGCTATCAATGACATGAGCCGTGGTGCCTTCTGTATAGGCAATAAGATAGTCATTGCCGGATTTCGGTGCATCTACGGCAATGTAGTCGGCCGACGCTGCTGCTTCTGATTCTGCTTCTGATGCCGTCACGGCAATGTATTCGGCCGACGCTGCTGCTTCTGATTCTGCTTCTGATGCCGTTACGGCAATGTATTCGGCTGTCGATGCTGCTTCTGATTCTGATGCTTCGGCTGGAATCATCGATCCGAATAACAGGGAAAAAACTAGTACCATATTAAGAAGTATGCCTATGGTTTTTTTCATATAAGTTTTCATTAATATTCCCTACCTCTCATTTTGTGATTGTGACTGTGAAAAGAAAAAAGCTGCACGATCCACAAGATTTTCTTGCCTGTCATGCAGGCGGACAACTTTCTCAAAGAATTTGGATCCTTAAGCTTTTTGTCCGCGTTTTAAAATGTGCTTGTAATAATATTCAGTTAGTGTCAATAGTTAATTTTTGACATATGCTCTACCTAATTATATTAATCTTTTTGGTTATAAGTATCAAATATTTCCATAAATACATATTCATCTCAAATTTGTTTTAGGACACCATCACATCCCAGCTAATTTCAAGAGCTGTGTTAGTGAAAGTAAAATTCCAAATACCATTGAACTTTGGAAATTTTCATGTATTATTAAACTAAGAAATCGATTTCAAAGTGAGGGAGTTACATATAAATGCACAAAATAGAAAGAAGACTATGCGGGCAATGGAAATTCCGGCTTGATGATGTTAAAGAAGCATTTAGTAAAGATTATCCTGACACGGACTGGGAGAGTGTTTGGCTACCCCATGACTGGTCGGTTAAGTACCCATTTTCAAGGAACTATTCAAGTGGCACAGGTTATCTGTGCGGTGGTACGGCCTGGTACAGAAAACACTTTATACTGCCAGAGGAGTTGAGGGGGAAGAATATATTTCTTAGGTTCGACGGAATCTACAAAAACAGCCAGGTGTGGGTAAATGGTTATTATCTGGGCAAACGTCCTAATGGATATATTTCATTTCAGTACGATATTTCTGAATTTGCATGCTTTGGTACAAGGGAGAATGTCATATCCGTCAGAGTAAGCCATGAGGATCTGGCAGATTCCAGGTGGTTCACCGGATCCGGTATAACAAGAAAGGTGAGTCTGCTGGTATATGATTCGATTTATCCGACAGAATACGGAATCTTCTTTGAAGGCACAAATGTTTCGGACAATAGCGCCGAAATACGGATTTCAAATGAAATATTATCCACCAAGGATATTAAGAACCTGAGGATTTGCAATAAATTGTATGATGCAAAAAGGCAATTGGTTCTTTCGCTGGAAGGCTGGTCAGATTCCCGCCGTGGAGAGGCCAGCATAATTGAAACCTGCGGCATATTGAAAGAGCCAAGTCTCTGGTCGCCTGAGCGGCCGGCCTTGTATACTCTTGAAACTTCTGCTTCCCATGCTGAAACAGGCGAAGAATTTATTATAGATGTACAAAGGGTAGGGATACGTAGTATTGCATTCGATGCGGACAGCGGTTTTTATCTCAACGGGAAGCGGGAGCTCATAAAGGGCGTCTGCCTGCACCATGACGGAGGCTGTCTTGGTGCTGCGATGACCAAAGGGGTCTGGCGGAGGCGCCTAAAAAAGCTAAAGGCTATGGGTTGTAATGCAATCCGCATGAGCCACAACCCACATATGTCCGAGCTCTATGAGCTTTGTGATGAAATGGGCTTTCTCGTCATTGATGAAGCCTTTGACGAATGGGAGGCAGCTAAAAACAAGTGGCATATCGGACACAACGTTTATCCGCCGAAGCATGATGGCTATGCGGAGGATTTTCCACAATGGCACGAGGTGGATTTGACGGCTATGATAAGAAGAGATAGAAACCATCCCTCTGTCATTATGTGGAGTATCGGAAATGAAGTGGATTATCCCAACGATCCCTACTGCCATCCATCCTTATCTTATATGACCGGGAATAATGATGAAAACAAGCCTGAAGCCGAAAGGGTTTACAATCCTGCCAAACCAGATGCCCAGCGACTGCCTGTTATTGCATCCAGGCTTGCCGATATTGTGAGGCGTAGCGACACCAGCAGGCCGGTCACAGCTGCACTTGCTCTTCCGGAGCTGTCCTGCAGGCTGGGGTTCATCGACCATCTGGATGTAGCTGGATACAATTACAAGGAGCATTTATATGAGGATGACCATAAGCTCTATCCTCACAAGCCGCTTATAGGCAGCGAGAATGACCATTCCTATGCAGCCTGGAAGGCTGTGATTGATAATAATTACATTGCGGGTCAATTCCTGTGGACGGGAATCGATTTTTTGGGTGAGTGCAAAGGCTGGCCGATACGCGGTTCTTATTCAGGGCATATGACTACAGCCGGCTTTGAGAAGGCGGATTATTTTAAGCGGCAAAGCTGGTGGTCGGATAAGGCCATGGTACATATTGTGACGGCTAGGGCATCGGAGGATAGCGGCGAATGGGAAAGGATGTATGAATCCTGGAATTACATACCTGGTGAAGAAATAGAGGTGCGATGCTTTACAAATCAGGAGAATGTATGTCTGTATCTGAACGGAGTAGAGCACAAGCAGGAGGCAGT
>JAAYBT010000081.1 GCA_012730015.1 Clostridiaceae bacterium | reverse complement strand
TGCATTTAAGGCGCTAACATACAAATTTCGTCAGCATCTATGCACAATTGTACTCTATATATTGGGATTGAACATACAAAAATGTATTTGCATGTATTTATTATAGATGTTGGGACAACTTGTTGTCAATGCTGTAATCGAATAGTTATATGGGAAATAATTCTTGGCAATAGCATATAGCTGTGTGACCTATGCTTGGTCATTTAAGCTCAGGGGCGCCTAAAAACCTCTCAGTTTTGACAACAACCTTATTATGGTGTATACTGTTGTAGTGGCTTGACAGGGTTTCGATGACTTCCTTAATTTCTATTAATAAGATATATGGGAAGTATTTTTTTCGTTATTTCATTAATCGTTTCTGACGAAAACGGGCTAACACCTATAAATTCGCCGAACGATATCTAACAAAAGACAAATCACAGCAGATTGTGAAACAGGTGCCTTTTTGGTGCGTTTGGAGGATTTGTTATGTTTAGTGTTGGCGATAAAATTGTTTACCCGATGCATGGAGCGGGCGTGATTGAATCCATCGAGGAAAAAGAAATACTGGGGCAAAAGCAGGACTATTATGTAATGAAAATGCCGGTTGGTGACATGAAGGTAATGATACCGACACAAAGCGTGGACGAAGTAGGTATTCGCGAAGTAATAGAAAGCTGTGATGTGGACAAGGTATACGAGATACTCCAGGATCAGAGTGTCAATGTCACAAACAATTGGAACCAACGGTACCGGGAAAACATGTCAAAAATCAAGAGCGGAAATATATACGAAGTGGCGGATGTTGTAAGGATACTTATGAAGAGAGATAAAGAGAAGGGGCTTTCGACGGGCGAGAGAAAGATGCTCAGCAGCGCAAGGCAGATTTTGGTCAGTGAGCTTGTATTGGCTGAAGATGCCAGCCAGATAGAGATAGAAACGGTAATCAATGATTTCCTCAGAATTTAGTATTTAACCGAAGTTGGTGTATTTGACCGAAGTAGCACGGGGGATATTATTTATAGGGGAGTTTGATAGAGTGTTGAATTATATCATTAAACTATCATTTGCGGCTGTAGGCGGCATGACAGGGGTAACGCTGACAAGAACTTTTTTTATCTATCAGATGCAAGGCTTATCACCAGAGTTGAAGACACTGGTATATGTAGTGATTTCATTAGCTTTTGCGCTTCTTTTCTATACCACCGGAAATAAGCTTATTGAAGTTATAATGAAATCTCTCGATGAAATGGAAGTATTTCTGCAAAAGCTTACGCTATATGAATTAGTGCTTGGCTCAATTGGCCTGATTGCAGGTCTTGTTATAGCAAATCTCGTTACTATACCCATAAAGGATATCGATATTATCGGCACGCCTATTTCAATTGCAGCAAACGTTATATTCAGTTGTGCTGGTGTTGCAGTAGCAGTTGGAAAGAAAAACGAGAGTTTGATAGATTCTATGCGGGGAAGAGCTGCCGATGCAAGGAGCAGAGGTGCTCGGGCTGAGTGCAAGATATTGGATACAAGTGTTATCATTGATGGTAGAATCGTCGATATCTGCAGAAGTGGTTTTATAGAAGGAGAGCTTATTGTTCCCAGCTTTGTGCTGGAGGAGCTCAGGCATATAGCGGATTCTCAGGATTCCCTAAAGCGTAACCGCGGCAGACGTGGTTTAGATGTGCTGAATATGCTGCAAAAGGATTTGGAGTATCCTGTTAAGGTGGAAAATGTTGAGATTCCCTCGGATACCGAAGTAGACAGCGCACTTTTGAAGCTGGCTCAGAAAATGGGGGGAAAGGTTTTAACCATTGACTTCAATCTAAACAAGGTTGCTGATTTCCAAGGTGTTCCGGTATTGAATATCAATGAATTGGCAAATGCTTTGAAGCCGATTGCGCTTCCCGGGGAAGAAATGACTGTACAGGTCATAAAGGACGGTAAGGAGAACGGCCAGGGAGTCGGTTATCTTGATGATGGCACAATGATCGTCATAGACGGGGGAAGACGTCATATAGGTGAAAGCCTTAATGTAACTGTAACAAGCATATTACAGACGGCTGCGGGCCGAATGATATTCGCAAAGCCCAAATGTAATATTGAACGTGTAATGTAGTTTGGGTGTATTATAGTGTGCTATTTTGAATGCAGTTTACTATGCGGGGTATATTAACCCCGTTTTTTATGTACGCTTTAGGAGATATTCTAGGAGGTATTCGGAAATATGAAGGAGTGCGGGAGCCATTATAATGATATAAATAGCTTGACAAATAGTAATTCACGAAGCTTGGTAAGCGTAGTAATTGCAGCAGCCGGTAAAGGCTTGCGCATGGGCATTGGAAAAAATAAGCAGTACATAGAGCTCCATGGGAAGCCGGTTTTAGCTAGGACAATCCAGAAATTTGAGGATTCTACGCTTGTTGATGAGATCATAGTTGTTGCTAATGAGGAAGAGCTTGAGCTTTGCAGGGAAGAAGTAGTGAAAAAGTACGAATATAGAAAGGTGAAAGCCATAACAGCCGGGGGAAGGACGAGGCAGCAATCGGTTCATAAGGGGCTTTGTCAGGTATCCCCGGGGTACAATATTGTGCTTATCCATGATGGCGCAAGGCCCTTTATTGATTTGAAAAGTATTGAGCGCTGTATAGAAGCTGTGCAGGAGCACGGTGCAGCTGCCGTGGCAGTGCCTGCTAAGGATTCGATAAAACGGGCGGATCCGGATGGCTTTGTCGAGGAGACCGTTGAGAGGAATGGGCTGTGGAGCATTCAGACGCCTCAGGGCTTTCGATACGAATTGATTATGGATGCTCACCGAAGGGCTGAGCAAGAAGGATTTGACGGGACCGACGATGCTGTCCTGGCAGAAAGAGCAGGGCACAAGGTTATGCTTGTGATGGGAAGCTACAACAACATAAAAATCACAACAAAGGAAGACCTGATGATGGCTGATTTCATATGCAGGTCGATGGTTGAAGACTAAATCACTGTGATTACGCTAAACACCTGAATGCCGAGGCCTTGCCCGAATTGCGTGAGGCCTTCTCCTGTCGTGGCAGTAATACCAATACAGTTTTCAGGGATACTGAGTAGCACAGAAAGGTTCTTCCTAATTTCGTCAATCCTCGGGGAAATCTTCGGCTTTGCACATTCAATGGATATGGACAAATGGACAATTCTAAGATCGTCAAGGTGCTTCAGAGCTTCCTTTAGGTAGACGCTGCTATCGGTTATACCTTGATTAAGGCATAGTTCGTCGCTTACATCGCCAAGAATATTCACACAGGTGACGGACGAGATTGCATTTGTAATGGAATGCAGGATAACGTCAGCGTCGCTATTACCATCCAATGCTGGCGAGTCGTCAAAGACGATTCCGCCCAATATCAGTTTCTTATGTTTATCTGCAAAGTTGAACCTGTGACTGTCCTGCCCGATTCCTACCTTCATGACTACAACTCACATTTCCGCCCTTAGCGCACCTTTTCGTCAGTGTTAGCTTATTAGGGCATATTTTCTGACTTGATTATATTATTTGGCAGATAATTTGTCCATAGCGGAGTAACGGGAAGAAGTAGGGGACGGTTCTCTCAAAAACATGGGGGACAGTTCTCTTACCCAGGCTTTTTGTGAGTGTAAGCGAGAGAAACGTCCCCCTGCGCTTCAGGGTGAAATCATATTTCACAAGCCGAAGGAATTTCATAACATCTGGGCAAATGGCAAAGTAGCTCCAAATCTGATTGTCATAGCTTTTGAATGCAGCTCAAGGGCTTTTTCAAGGCACTTCAAGAAGGCCACAGGCATGGCCCCCTCACAGTACTCATCTTCGGTAAAAATAAAGTTGTAGATAAATATTCCGCCAACCCGTTAAATTACTTCACCGATCTGCGCCTTCATCACCGGCTATCTCATACTTGCCGTCCCCGTCAAAATCAGTCCAGACTTCTCCATCCTCGCCCACATAAACTTCGAGCGTACCGTCGCCGTTTGTATCAATGCCTTCACGGCCCTCCGAATCGACTGTTAATCCTTCCGGTAAGTCTGAATCGACTGCAAACCCGTTCTGTGCGTCTGAATCGCCGTAGTCCGTTTCCGCCGATTGCTGATCACTGAACTGTTCCGAAGAAGACAGGCGCTCCTCCATACGTGACATAACCTTGTCCCGGAACCAGGATCGTGGATCTTCATCCATTTCGCCTTTAGTGATTGTCCCTCGGAAAGCATCAAGATTGTAAGCAGCGGCAAGATCACCCACGGATATCAGGACAGTATCCTCTCCGGCTTTCAGTTCAAATCCCTCAGAATATTTCGTCCCATTATCAAGGCTGCCTTTTACATCCAGCTTAACCTCTCCGTCTGCCATAGCCTTCCAGTCCTGCTGGGATATCGTGTACTCCTCCGTGATGATTTCCGCCTGCCCGATGAATTTTACCAGCGGTGCAAGATCGATATCCTCGCCTGCCGCAGTTACTGCCTCCTGCCGCGACGGAAGCATTTCAAAGGAGATATTATCACTGATGCTGTCGTCCATAACACCGCCCACAAGTGAAAAGCGGCCGTCTCCGACATTGCCAAAATCCATATCAAAGGCTACCAGCGCCCGCCCCTCATATTGTCCGAACATCTCCGTACCGCCCTGCTTCCAGGCGATAAAGTAAAGCGTAGCAGTCATATCAATAGACCCGTCTTTACCACCCGGAATCGCATAAGTAAAATTTTTCGTGTCCGATACCTCAATAGTCCAATAAGGACCGGATGCAAGGGTTTCATCCGATGCATCCTTACCAGGCTTAACAACACCTGGCTTATCCTTATCAAGCTGTTCAATACCTGGTTTATCGCTTTCGGACTGTGCGGCATCCGGCTTCTCGCTTCCCGGCATTTTCTGAGATGAGCCGCAGCCCGACAGTATCAGTATAGCAATCACTGTAAATGCCAGTGCAAACCGTGTTATCCTTTTTCTCATAACTGTACCCTGCCTTGCATCAATCCTAATGAATGACATATTTGACTATATTTATATTTGAAACATTACTTTATTTTTTCATAGGTCCTTACTGTCATTGCTATAGCTGCCTCACGGGTGGCCATGCCGTAGCCTGCCGCTGTTTGAGCCGTGGTGGTAGCTTTCGGCATGAAATTGCCGGAGGCATCGCCTTTAATAATGCCGAGCTTTGACATGTACTTGGTCGCTTCAACTGCCCAGGACGAAATATACTTCTGATCCGGGAAGTCCTTGATTCCCGCGATGCTGTAATCGGCATCTGGTGCGATAGCCTTGATAGCCCTGAAAAGCATAGCGGCACATTGCTCTCTGGTGATCAGCACCTTAGGAGAAAAAGTGGTTGTCGATGTGCCCGTAGTAATACCTAATTCAGCGGCCTTCAGAATTTGCACATTTTTAGTGTCAGTAAATGGGTTAGGGGATTTCGCTTCAGCAGTCTCGCCTTTTGTCTTTTCATAAAGTAATACAGCAAGCTCGCAGAATTCCTCGCGAGTGACAGGCTTTGTCATATCGGCACCCTTGAGGATGTCGGGAACAAGACCCAAATCAAATGCATTCTGCAATTCTGTTGTTGCCCATGTGCTAGCTTTACTCCATGAAGGAGTGTTAAGCGAAACAACATTTGACCATTCGGACGTCATAGCTCCGACACTGTCACTGCCGTCATGGACATAACGCATGCGGACCTGAATATATGCTTTATCTACCTCGACAACCTTCCCATCATCATACGTTGTCGGTACGCTGATGCTGCGGGTTTCCCCTGAAAGCCACCAGACGCCTGCCTCTCCTTCAATCCAACCGGTGCCATTTATATTGATTTGGTGTTGCACTTCGATACTGGTTGCGTCCTTTGCCTGTATATAGTTATTTGCGTCCTGCACCTGTTTTGGAGTAATAACAGTGAAGGTAATCTTCGGCGAACCGTCATTGTTCTTTCCAACGATCGGATTTGAAATGGTCGGTGTCTCAAGATAGGTAGGTTTTTCAAGCGTTGTGGCATTTTTCCCATAAGCCAGTGTCTCTGACCACGGTGACAAGATGTACTTGTCTTCTCCGGAACCAGTTACATTATAATCCACATAAAGTCTTACCCTAAAGTAAAATGTATT
>JAAYBT010000080.1 GCA_012730015.1 Clostridiaceae bacterium | reverse complement strand
ATTCCCTGAAAAAACCGCTGTCAAGCATTCCCTGAAAAAACCGCTTGCAATATACGTGTTGTGGTGTTATACTAGATAAGCGCGGTTGAGGACGGTGTGTCCATATTGACATGGCACAGCGTGGTATCTCCCCCAACTGTTAGCATTATATCGCGGGGTGGAGCAGCCTGGTAGCTCGTCGGGCTCATAACCCGAAGGTCGCAAGTCCAAATCTTGCCCCCGCAACCAATTAAAGCCGCTTGTTCAGCAGAACAGGCGGTTTTGCTATTTCTTTAGAATTTTCTAAAACCTACAAATTGTTGTTTATTTGCTGTTTATTTGGACTGGCCTGATCCCGGGATTATGGACAAATTGAACATCAAGTAAAATAATAGAGAAGAGAGGATGTTCAATATAGCAAAAAAGTTTGATCCGGTATACAAGCTAGAGGTATGCGAGCAAGTAGAAAGTGGAGCCACAACGGTACCTGAGATAAGCAAAGTGACAAGCATACCCATGGTGTCGCCGGATAAACAAACTGTCAATAGCCGTTTAAAAAGAAGATAGATGAAAAGAGCAGGACAACATTGTGCCCTGCTACTATGATAATGTAGCTTGTCTTTCTTTCTTATTCTCCAACTGCCTTCTTGGTCAGCATAGTATATATCATCTTTAGCCGGCTGCAGTTTGCCATTTTGCTTATTCCCTCGCCAAAATGATATACCTTTTTTTGATTTCTTGTTGTTGGGATCCACTTTTCTTCACCGCTTCGATTTGGATTACCATTATTGGCAAAGTTACAAAGAGCAGTTACAATTTCATCGCTCAAAGCGAAATCCTTTTCTGTAAAAGGTCTCCATCCATTATTCAGGGTTCCGAAAAAGTACCAAAGCTCACTGGAATGCCATGCTCCGTTATCATCCCCCGGAAGCTTGCGATCAAAGAACCAGCAAAAGCTTTTGCATTTATTTTGTATGTCCTGTAGGATACACCACTTTTTCGCCATACCATGAATGATCGGCGGCATTATGTCTTCACTGGTGGAGCCCATCATATATGGAATTGCTTTTTGTTTTCCTGCCATTGCGAGGTTAAAATTGCTATCTGTCAGAGCATTATGGTCAATGCAGGGAGACGCGATCATAGAGTACTTCCTATCGCTTTTCGCTAAGTTTTTCCAGATATCAAAAAGTCTTGATACTTCTACAGAACGAAGTTCGTCTAGGGTTTTACAACCAAGCTCTTCGGTCACTTTCTGCCAGAATCCATAACGATCGGCATAGGTCTGCTTGCTGTTTAACAGCTTACTGACACCGCCTCCGCTGTTCATGACCGCCTTTGCGATCATGCCGTCGGTCAATGGACTCATGACCAGTAATTGTACGCTCATTGCTCCTGCAGATTGACCCATAATGGTAATATTCTTCGGATCACCACCAAAGTCACTAATATTTCTATAGACCCAGGTTAGCGCAGCGATCTGATCATACAAACCATAATTACCTGTCCGTCCGGCTTCTTTCTCTAATTCAGGAAGACAAAGGAAGCCTATTGGCCCGAGACGATAGTTGATGGTTACCGCGATCACGTCCTTAGTCGGCCAGATCGGTCCGTCAAAGTGCTTTTCGTGTCCGCAGCCGCCGGTAAAACCACCACCGTGAATATACATGATGACCGGAAGCTTACTCTGTGGTGTGGCATGCTCCGGTACCCAGATATTTAAGAAGAGGCAGTCGTCTGAATAATTGTAAGCTACTCCTTTTCGAAATTCATTATAATAGAATTGCTTCTCAACTACTTTTTCCTCATTATAAAAACTTCTTGGCTGATAGCAACAGTCTCCGTAATGATCTGCCTCATACACACCGTCCCATTGTTCTACGAGTGCAGGATACTTCCAACGATCTGCCGTAGCGTAGCGGATTCCCTTATACGAAGTGACTCCTGTCCACTGACATTCTGTTCCGCGAATTTCTCCGCATCTTGTTGCAATGATTTCTTTCATAGCCTTCACGCTTCCTATATCATCAGAATTTATCTATACACTAACATCCGGGGATGACTTATTTGCTGCTTTCCTCTCAGCAATCTGTGCACGTATTTCCGGTGTTATGTTCCATAGGAACTTAAATGCTGCCCAGGAACCTATGGTAAAGATTGCCGGTAACAAAACACAAAGTACTTTAATTCCGTTAATCGTTCCGGCGCTTTGTGCTGCTGCACCCGCATTGTAACCAACCCAGGAAAGCATAAGTACTGCGGAGGAATTACCGATCGCCTGACCGATACGACGTGTTAAATTAAAGGTGCCATATATAGAGCCTTCCGTCCGTTTACCGGTCACGACCTCGTTATAGTCGATGGCTTCGCCAACCATACCCCATTGCATATAAATGGACATCGTAGAAATACCGGATGCAAGCGAAGCCAGGATGATATGCAGCCAGGGATTGACCGTCATGATCATATGTAAGGCAAATAAAAGGATATATAGTACCGCACCAATTAAAAGACTGCTGCGGATAGTCTTTTCCAGACCAAATTTCTTGGCAAGTATAGGTCCGCTGATAAGAATAAGAACCATAAACGGCGTTGTAATGATACCTGTATATGTCATCAGCCCTACATCACCAAGGACATCCTTATACATATACATACCTAAAGTAGAAGCAACATACTGATTTGTACAAATACAAATACCATGAACACATAATGCGATGAAGGGACGATTTTTCTTAAATACTCCAAGAATGTCTGTAACCTTTATATTAGCAGCATCTTCTTTCTTATCCGCTACGATGTTGCGCTCTTCGGTAAGGTAGTAATGCAGAAAACAGACCACAAATCCTATCGAAGCACAAATCGCTGCTCCGATCCCGTATCCCTTAGGATTTGTTTCTCCATATATCTTTAAAAGCTGCGGCATGATCATAAGAGGAATCACGTTACCAATCATACTGCCCACGCCTCTTGCAGAGGAAAGAGATGCCCTTTCCTGGTCAGTATTTGCCATAGCAGATAATAAAGATCCCATTGGAATGTTGAACATGGTATAACATGCTTCATATAAAATTTTACATAGGAATAAAACACATATCAGGGTTGTCCCTTCAAAAAAAGTAGGTACAGTCCAAAATGCAATAGAGGTCACCGCCAGTAAAGGTGTAGAGCGAAGTAACCACGGACGGAACTTGCCTTGCTTGTTCTTGTGCTTTGCAAACATCTTATCCATAATGGTACCCATTATTGGATCATTGACTGCATCCCAAATGTTCCATATCAGTAACAGAACAGCAAGAGTTGCTACGTTGATCTTCAGTACATCTACATAATACACAGTAACAATAGAGCCCATCAGCGCAAAGGTCATACAGCCACCGAAGTCACCCATCATGTAGCCTATCCAGTGCTTTTTCGTCAGGCCATCCTTTTTTGTTATCTTTCCCATAAGACATACCTCCATATTTTATTGGTACTTAATAGGCGAGACCACAGTCTATTTCTATGTATATCTTATTTTAACTTATGTTTTTCGCATTTTGAATTGTTAATATTATTTAAAACATTGCAAAAATAGTATTTTTAGTATACAATATGTACAAAAAATGAGGGAAAACCATGAAGCTTTCTGTCATACAAAACAAAATGGAGGAGATCCTGAATAAGCATCATTTGACGATAGAGCTACCAAAGTCTCCTCAGAAAATGCAGGAGTTTTTTTCTCTGATAGATAGTCAGGATGAAATCGTAAAAGACTTGAATTTATTCTCCGGTAATTTCTATCAGGAGCTGGAAATGGACTCTCCATATATAAACACCCACTTCGATAGCGGCCTGTTGGCAGGCAATGTACAGCTTCACAGTCATTCCTTCTATGAAATATTATATTGCACTGACGGTACTGTGCAGTACTTGATTTCAGACAGACGTTACCATATTCAAAAAGGAGATATTGTTTTCATACCTCCCGGCGTCAGTCACTGTCCGATTTTTTATGATGACATGAAAATGAAGTATTCGCGTATTGTGTTATGGGTCAGTAATCTCTATATAAAAACCTTGACCGATCAGTGGAATTTAGCTGAAATTAGCAGCGACCTTTTATCCACTGCGTTTCTTCTTCGAACCGACGGCACGAGACTTGCCGATTTAGGAAGATATTTCACACGGGGATTGTATGAAACAGATAAAAAAGAGCCTTTT
>JAAYBT010000079.1 GCA_012730015.1 Clostridiaceae bacterium | reverse complement strand
TCGCCGTTTTGTCACAATAATCAAGGGCAAAATCTCGGCGGCGCATAAATTCCGCCGGAGGCATATAATAACCTCACTTGTGGGGTTATTATATCATGAATTCGAAGAATTCAGGATATAATTGCGCGAATTATTATAGAATCACTGCACAACTAGTCATGACACAAGGGTGACACAAGGGGACGTTTTTACTGTGTCCTAGTCAAAGATGGACGCTTTCTACTACTAGAATATCCAAAAATCAATAGGATCGGTGCACATTTTTTCAACCTTTGCTCCTTCTTATTGTTGTGCCTGCCGGTAAATTGTATATCGTGAAAAAAAGGGGCTAAAATCCTTCACGCCTTTATGTAGACAGCTTTATACGGGTATGATATACTAGAGCACAATACAGAATTTTGATTTTGGGGAGAGATTTTTTTGAAAAGACTATATAAGGGAAAAACAAAGGATGTACTTATAAACGAAGAAACTAATGCAATTTATCTGCTTTTTAAAGACGATGCAACAGGATTAAACGGAGTATTTGATCCGGGCTCTAACACTGTTGGCGGAAGCGTAGACGGCAAAGGAAAAATCGGTCTAAAAATATCAAGTTACTTTTTTGATTTGATGGAGCGAAACGGCATTCCCACCCACTATCTAGGAGCTGATATAGACAATGGCTTAATGCAGGTTCGCAAGCTCACCGTTCCCAAGCTTGAATTTGTCCTACGCTACTTTACAGCAGGAAGCATGTGCCGCCGGTTCACTCTTGAAGCCGGAATACCCTTTGATCCCCCTTATCTTGAGGTTACCTTGAAGGACGATGAGCAGGGCGATCCGTTAATAAGCGAAAGACTCTGCATTATGAAAAATCTTTTAAAGCCGGGCCAATACGATGAGGCTCTAGACATACTCGTGAGGGTTGGCGATGTTCTGAAAAAGGAATTGGCAGGTCTGGACCTGACTTTAATAGACTTTAAAATAGAGGTGGGTTATGACGAAAACGGTAAGATTTATGTAGCTGACGAAATAACCCCCGACATTTGGCGTGCGAAGGACAAAAATGGCAATATACCTAATCAGATTGATTGCGCTAAGCTCATTTTAGACAAGCTTGGATAAAAATTTTGTGGGCATTTTAGTTTCTACGTCTCTCAAGATATTTGCCCGATCATATAATAAAGTAAATACTTGTTAAGAGCTGCGCTTTCTATCAATAATGATAGCATCAACTTGCTGTAGGCAAAAGAAGAAAAGCATTTGATAAACTATAACGCGCGCTCCAGTTCGTCCAAGTTGAAAGGAGTCTCCTGATATACGTAATAGTTCAACCAATTGGCGTACAAGAGATTGGCGTGAGCTTTCCATTTCACAATGGGAGACCTGGTCGGATCATCATTCTCAAAATAGTTTTTTGGCACCATTGGCTCTATTCCCTTAGCCACATCTCTGTCATACTCGTTTTTCAAGGTAAGTGGGTCATATTCAGAATGCCCGGTCACGAAAATCTGTCTACCATTTAATCCAGAAACAATGTAGACACCGGCTTCTTCTGATTCGGCCAGTATTTCAAGCTTGCCAGTCTTATCTATATCCTCTCGCCTCACCTCGGTATATCTGGAATGAGGAGCATGGAAATATTCATCAAAGCCTCTGAGCAACATCACATTATGCTTTAGAACCCTATGCTTAAAAACACCGCTCAGTTTCTCTTTCATTGGGTATTTGGGAATGCTGTAATGATAATAAAGGCCTGCCTGTGCCCCCCAGCATATGTGGAAGGTGGAATACACATTGTGGAGGCTCCATTCCATTATATCCTTAAGCTCCTGCCAGTAATTCACCTCACCGAAGGACA
Source organism: Clostridiaceae bacterium (assembly GCA_012730015.1). Classification (GTDB taxonomy): domain Bacteria; phylum Bacillota; class Clostridia; order Acetivibrionales; family DTU013; genus JAAYBT01. Next base: position 2,692 of record JAAYBT010000079.1, on the reverse strand, counting down.
TTTGCTCAACAGGAGCTCCCGTTATGATGAGTCCGTCAAACCTCTTATCCCTAACTTCGCTGAATGTGTTATAGAATTTCTGCAGGTGTGATTTAGGAGTATTCTTCGACTTATGAGATTCGGGATGCAAAAAGGTCACATCCACCTGAATAGGAGTATTGCCAATGAGCCTTAGCAGCTGTGTTTCAGTATCGATTTTTGTGGGCATCAAATTTAACAAGGCTATGCTTAGTGGCCTTATATCCTGCCTCTCAGCTCTAGTTTCAGTCATTACGAATATATTCTCACCCGTCAACACTTCCGCTGCAGGTAAACTATCAGGTATCTTAATGGGCATCCTCTTCTCTCCCTTTCAAACCAAATTTATCACTTAATAAAGAACTAAATATAGTAAGTAAATAGTATACAATAACCTCACCAAAAATGCCAGTGAGGTTATGTGTAGGGTTTATGTGTGAGGTCATTATACCAGAATTTGAAAAATTCGTACGGCAGTATTATCTATACCTTGTCCAGACCTGCATTTCCCCCATTTCACGGTTAGCCCACAAATAATAGGGAATCGCCTTGAATTTGAAAGCCTTTCCGGCTCTCACAGTCAAGGGCCGATACAAGCTATTCGTCCAATCGCTGTTATCATCACGCAAAGCATCGCCGGAAATAATTACAGCCCCTCCAAAGAAACTCGGGTCAAATGTAGCCTCCGGTACACATCCTGTATCTAATTTAATTCCCGATAAGCCGCTTCCATTGTCGGCTTCCTCCAGGCAATAAATCAGGGGCCCCCTCTGAATGGCTACCTTACCTGCATCAGCCCTCACGAGCGGGTTAGCCTGAATGAATTCCACAGGCATTTTCAACTTTAAGCTTACTGCATCACCCGTCCTCCAAGTCCTAGCTATCAAAGCATAACCATTATGAACAATAGGCGCCAAGTCCACCCTTTCCCCATTTACATCGACCTGGGCATCAGGGCACCAGCCCGGTATGCGGAGGGCCAGATTAAATTCGCAGCCCGGCACTTCCTTCAACAGAAGCTCAATTTCACCGTCCCAGGGGTAGGAGCTTTCCTGCACTATTGTTACCCCGCCGCCGCCTATCTGCATTTTAGCCTCAGCGTTGATGTAAAGATGCGTATATATTGTGTTCTCATTTGTCGTATAAATATAGCCTCCCAGAGATGATAGAAGTCTTGAAATATTGGGAGGACAACAGGCACAGCCGTACCATCTTTGTCTGACCGGCTTGACATGCCGCTTGCCGGGATCCTTCATGCAGGCCTCAGGAAGCACCTCTAAAGGATTGACATAGAAAAACCTTTTCCCATCCTGGGCCATTCCACTGATTACAGAGTTGTACAAGGCCCGCTCCATTACATCAGCATATTTCCCATGGGGCTCAAGCTTGAGCATCCTGTTGGCAAAGAATATCAAGCCAATAGATGCGCAGGTCTCCTGGTAGGCTGTATCATTGGGCAAATCGTAGTCAAAGGTAAAGGCCTCACCCTGATATGTGGAGCCGATGCCGCCGGTAATGTACATGCGTTTGTTTACAATATTATCCCACAATGTCCTGCATGCTGTCGAAAGCCTCTCGTCTCCGGTCAAAGCAGCCATATCCGCCATAGCCGTATAAAGGTATACCGCTCTTACAGCGTGTCCAACCGCCTCCATCTGCTCGCGAACAGGCTTATGAGCCTGGTTATATGCCATGTCAGGCTCAGACGAAACTCCCTTTTGCCAATGGGATATACCCCCTCGTTTTTTCCATTCCTCTATAAAATAATAGGGCTTCTTCCCGCGTTCATCCATCAAAAAGGTTAAAAGCCTCATATACCTTTCGTTCCCGATAACCTTGAATAACTTAGCCAGTGCAAGCTCGATTTCCTCATGCCCATCGTAGCCCTTAAGCTTCTCAGGCTCGGGTCCAAATACACTATCAATATAATCCGCAAATCGGCATGCAATTTCCAGCAGCTTTCTTTTCCCGGTTCCCTCATAGTAGGAAACAGCAGCTTCAATGAGGTGACCGGCGCAATACATTTCGTGGCATTCCAGCAGATTAGTCCAGCGGTTTCCAGGCTCCTTTACCGTGTAATAGGTGTTTATATAGCCATCCTCCTGCTGTGCCCTCCCAATTAAGTCGATAAGCTCGTCAGCAACCTTTTCCAGCTGTGGGTCGGGATGAACAGCAAGGCTGTAACCCACTGCCTCCAGCCATTTATAGGGATCTGTATCCTGGAAAACAAGTCCGCCGAACTGTCCCTCTTCCTCTCCCGCCGCTATACGCAAATTTCTCAGGGAGTGGCTCGGCTCAGCATCAGGAATCCGGTCATTTAGTGCTTCCCATTGATATGGAATTACAGTATTACGTACAAGCTGCACGTATTTCCCCCAGAATCCTTCATGAATCGCAACATCCTTAAGATTAAGACCTGTGGACTTCTTCTGCTCTGCCATCTTGCTCCTCCTGTTATGAAATTATTATGGCTGACAACTCGTCTTTTCATATTATAAACCAGTCCATGAATATTATATTTGAACTTGTGCATACAAGCAAGTATTAGCATCGGTGCATGTGCCTCCGGGAAATTAATAGCAAACCATAGTAATGGAAAATTAGCAATAACTGTGATAATAAACGCAAGATTTGAAAGGATAAAAAACTCAGGAAAAGCTAGAATGATATTATG
>JAAYBT010000078.1 GCA_012730015.1 Clostridiaceae bacterium | reverse complement strand
CCGCCGACACCAGATTAGCTGCGCTTTGCACAACATTTTTCACTACATAAGCCTGCAATGGCATTGCACTATTCCCCACAACCGTCACAGGCTTATTCTCACCAAGTGAAATGCTTGTCGTGAGGTCAGGGGGAAGGATAATAATCCCTCCAACCTCTTTGTCAGAGAGCTGGGCTATGGCGCTATCCTCATCCAGCCTTCGAATTTCACTAAAAAGGCTGATCTCCTTTAGCTGATTTTCCAGCATTCTTGTCTGGGCTGTATTCTCCAAATCCACAAGCGCTACAGGGAAGGGCTCTATAAAGCTGCTCTTATTCAAATAGGGCGTCAACACATAGGTAAAATAGGATATAAAAAGAAGCGGTGCAGCAAGCAATAAGACACAAGCCTTCCAATCCTTCAAAAACAATCTTATGTCATTTTTCAATAGCGTCAAAAATGGAGTCATCCTCTGTTTATTGCCCCCCTAATAAAGCGTCAAATAAGGGTTTGTTACTAATATAGAAGGATCCAAACGAAGCCATTGCCTCCATGTAAATTCTATCTAAATCCTTCTGTGTTAAATTGTTAAGATCAATAACACTACTGTTGACTATATCAGGCAGTGTAAATGGTTCTATGCCAAAGCGATCTTCTCCTGCCAGCTTTATACCGGCAGTAAAATCACTAACCCCTATAAAGGGCATATCTACACTAATACTGACCTCCGAAGTGCTATTCCTTGATCTGAGCTTCTTATTCTCCCATGTAGAATTGCTCCATTCTCCCTGAAGCTTGCCCTCACCTGTGTCGCCAAATATTCTTGTCACAAAACCGATTCTATTGTTAGTTTTCAATGTCAGCTCGTCCGGAATAGATGAGATATCCAGGTCCAGGCCAAAACCCGCCCGCTCTTGGCCGGAAGAGGAATAAGCATACTCAATATCCACACTGCCAATGGTTTCGCCTTCCTTTGACTTTTCAAACACAGGAGAAATATAAAACTCGCTAACCTCTGTAGCCCCGCCTTTATTCACACCCTGACTACTGCTGCCACTTCCCTTTTGCGTCAATACCATATTGAGAAACCTATTTCTTGCATCCTCAAATACTGTGCTAGTGCTGCCTGAATTTAAGTCAAGCTTTGCAAAATTCATATCCTCCTTATTGAGCAGCTCTATTACTACCTTCCGGTCCAATATGTTTCCATCATTATCAACAAGGAGAGTCATGTTTAGGCCGTCCTTAACGACACGTCTGCTAATAATCTCACCCAAAGCCCTCTTTAAACTCTCTACATCCTTTTCCTTGCTCAAGCTTTCGACTAAAGCCTTTTCAATCTCGTTTAGCACGACATTTCCGGTCTCGTCCAGGTATTCAAACAGCCTGAACAAGCCCGCATCGTTCAGCAGCGAAGATATCCTGGCATAATTGCCATAGGTATAGCGCACAAGCACATCATCCGTAATAATAAAATCAGCTAACTCGTAAAGCAAAGCAGTTGCGAGCGCCTCGTCCAAAGACACCAGAACTTCCCTACCCTTTACCGACTCACCCGAAATCATTATTTCTCTTTTCTCTCCATATTTTACAGTGGCCTTTGTCAGGTACTTTGCTGCAATGTCCCCCAACTTTTCAGTTGAATTTTTGAATGCAGCTCCATCGAATTCGAGTATTTTCGCAATTTCAGCTTCATTTATAGATTTCTTTGGTTTTATGGGAATTGAATACTTATCGTAGACTTCATCGAGTTGATCAAGCCTTGCACTAAAATATTTCCCGGGCGTAATCACAGGCACGGTAAAATAGAGGGACTGCTCATCAGAAAAGAGTTCCGCATCAATAAGGGGGGATCTTTCCACCAACAGTGACAAATTCGAAAGCGATACTCCCTCCTGAGGCTGCTTTTTTGTGTCTGTAATCAACTTGCTTTTTTTCAGTATTCCGGACAATTGATCTGTCTGTCCCAAGCCAAAGGCTTCTCCCCCGGCTCCAATATCCGCTGTAATCTCAACACGCCGACGGTGGGGCTCTTCTAAATAAGGCTTCTGCTTCTCAACAAATTCTGTATAGCCTTTATCTGCTAACTGAATTATTCTATCAAGATTTCTTTTCTCTGCATTAATATAGAAATCAACCGCATTATGCGGCAATAGCAATTTGATTACCAAAAATACAATTAGTGCAGCCACCAAAACCACAATGGCAGCGTATAGTCTTTTTCTGTTTCTGCGTAAATCCATTTCCTTCACTCCCTTAAGCATTTCCTACCAGTTCCACTACCCCTGATCGGCTACTACGCTCTTAGCTCGCCACAATCTTCTCTGCTTCCACTTAACCGGGTCCGTCTAAAGCTCTAAGCCTTACCGTCTCCGGTAAGCTTGAATAGCATCGACTCCAGATTATTCACACCACAAAGCTGCTTTAGCTGCGCGGGCGAACCCACTGCAGGTATTATTCCCATATTCATCACTGCTATTTTATCGCACAGTGTTTCCAGTTCATCAATGTAATGGCTTGTAAATACAATAGTCCTTCCTTCTTCTCTTAACCCTATCAGGGTATCCATTATATATCTTCGAGATTGAATATCTACACCCGCCGTAGGCTCATCCATGACAAGAATTCGGGGATGGTGCAGCAGAGAGACTGCGATATTGAGCCTGCGTTTCATCCCACCCGAGTATTGGGACACACGCTCCCCGATCCTGTCCTCGAGTCTGGCAACAGCGACCGCCTCCTCAATTCTCTCCTTTTTCTGCTTGCCGCGCAGGCCATATATGCCAGCCCAAAAGTCTAGATTGTCCCTGCCTGAAAGCATGGGGTAAAGCGCTATATCCTGAGGCACAAAGCCAATCTCAGGCTTGATCCTGTCGGGCTGCTCTGAAACGCTTATTCCATTGACCAGAATGTCCCCCGACGTCGGCTTCAAAAGCGTAGCAAGAATTGAAATAAAAGTAGACTTTCCAGCCCCATTAGGCCCAAAGAGCCCGAAAATCTCTCCCCCTGCTATCTCAAGGTCAATTCCCCGCAATGCTGTGTTCTTACCATATTTCTTTGTTAAAGCCCTAGCTTCAATCAACACATTACCCATATGCACACATATCTCCAATCAGACCTGAACATCTTGTTCTATTTTATCATATTGGCGGGTACCTGAAAACAATCCGGGCTGCCTCCTTATTTATAGCCCGTTGAATTAGCAAATAATATATTATATACTCTTAATAATCCACAAATGCGTAAAACAAGGAGACGCTATGCTGTATCCATTAAAATTCAAGCCGCTATATAGGGATTATGTCTGGGGCGGTAGAAATCTTGCCAGGCTGGGAAAAACTCTGCCCCCCGAGGGAGTTGTTGCCGAAAGCTGGGAGGTATCCTGTCATAAGAGCGGCTGGAGCATCATTTCAAACGGCGAGTTTGAAGGCATGTCTTTGAAGGATCTAATCCGCATCCACCAAAGGGCAATCGTAGGCGACGCCCTTCCACAAAAGGATGTTGACAAGTTCCCTCTGTTGGTCAAATTCATTGATGCCCAGGACAATCTGTCTGTTCAGGTTCATCCTGATGATGACTACGCATATGCAATGGAAAATGGAGAATCCGGCAAAAATGAAATGTGGTATATAGTAAGCGCAAAGCCCGGCGCAAAGCTCATTTACGACGTTGCTCCAGGCACCACTCGCGAGAAATTTGCTCAGGCGCTGAGCCGTAACGATGTAGAGAGCTGTCTTAAATCCATTGAGGTCTTTGACGGAGACGTTATCAATATACCCGCCGGAATAGTCCACGCAATCGGCAAGGGAATCATTTTGGCAGAGGTTCAGCAAAGCTCCGACACAACATACAGAGTATATGACTATGGCCGTGTGGGAAGGGAGCTTCATATAGAGAAAGCTCTGGATGTGATAGATTTCAACTCCTCCGGCCGGAAGGAAAAATATGCCGGCCTAAAGCTGGATATCGGAAATAACTCCACGAAACGAATTGTTGTTGCCAGCCAGTATTTTTGCATAGAAATTTATTGCATAAAGGAAACCGTTCATGAAATTGCCGATGGCAGCAAATTCTTAATCTATACACTTACCTGCGGCAGTGGCATTATCGGATGGGATGGCGGTAAACTATCGATAAGTGCCGGCGAATCCATTCTTATACCGGCCTATTTGGGTCGCTATTCATTGACGGGTGATTTCACAGCACTGAAGGCCTATGTTCCGGATCTGCGCACTGACCTAATAAAACCTCTTGAGGATGCCGGCCGCGCTATGAAATCAATACAAGCCGAGATTGCAGGGCTTGAAGGCATATTATAGGCACTGTGCATATTTTGTTGTAATTTGTCGAAAGTTTGTGATACTAAAATAATAATATATGTTACCAATTATTTCATGTCTGTGGTATACTTTCATATGGTGCTTTAACCATTTGTAAATTTTTAAGGCTTCTATATGGACGCTAATCACGATATTAGATAGTTGGAGTAGATAGATGGAAAAGGTGAATTTTGCATGTTCTAAGGCAAAATTATGCATATTTGCAGCTATAAGTACTGTTTTCGGAATAAGTATCTTCTTTGTTTTAAACTATACAACGGGAGGCAATAATTCCAGATTGCTTGTAATAACGGCTTTTCTCGGGGGTTTTGCGCTTTTCTCATTGTTAGCCGGTTCCATGTACTTTTCCCTTTTTAAGCAAACACGCGGGCTTGTGGAGTCCTTTCGAGCAGACCCGCTTGATACTCCCGACAAGGAAGGGCAGCCACTAAGCATTATCATGGCGGATTTGTATCACTTCAAGGAAATAAATAGTATCTACGGCAAGGTCGTTGGCGAACATATTATGTCTGTTTTTACGCAGGCAGTCCTCAATTGCGTGAGACAATTAGACATTGTTGCAAGGCACTCGGTCAGCGAGCTTATCATTATTCTTCCCCATACAGACGCGGATGTGGCCAAATCAATTGCTGAAGAAATACGCACAGAGGTTGCAAATGCATATGTGCCACCAATAAATGGTGTAGTCGTATCATCCATCAACTGCAAAATTGATGTATCATCTTATTCTACATTTAATGACAAGCCCAATCACATACTCACTGGCACCAAACAGCAGGATGACAGCTTTAGCACCTCAAGGTAACTGATATCAAAATGAAACAGGGGGACAGTTTTACCGTCCCCCGCATCTTAATCCCAGAAAATTGTGCTGTTTTTGCTTATTTCATTGCCTCTTCAACTGCAACCGCTACTGATACAGTAGCGCCAACCATCGGGTTGTTGCCCATCCCCAGTAAGCCCATCATCTCGACATGAGCCGGAACAGATGAAGACCCGGCGAACTGAGCATCGGAATGCATTCTTCCCATGGTATCAGTCATGCCGTATGAAGCCGGACCTGCTGCCATATTATCAGGATGCAGCGTCCTTCCGGTACCCCCACCCGAGGCAACAGAAAAGTACTTCTTATTCAATTCACTGCATTCCTTTTTGTAGGTACCGGCTACAGGGTGCTGGAAGCGCGTGGGGTTGGTGGAGTTTCCAGTAATAGAAACATCGACGCCCTCCATATGCATAATGGCAACGCCTTCTCTTACATCATCAGCCCCAAAGCATCTTACCTTTGACCTGTCGCCCTCGGAATACTTGATTTCCTTCACTATGTCAAGCTTCCCGGTGTAATAGTCGAATTTTGTCTCAACATATGTAAAGCCATTAATTCTGGAAATAATCTGAGCAGCATCCTTACCAAGCCCGTTGAGTATGACTTTCAGCTGGTTCTTTCTCACCTTATTGGCAGAATTCGCAATGCCTATGGCACCCTCTGCTGCCGCAAAGGATTCATGACCTGCAAGAAAAGCAAAGCATTTTGTTTCCTCGCGAAGCAGCATTGCGCCAAGATTACCATGTCCCAGACCAACCTTTCTGTCCTCCGCCACAGAGCCGGGAATACAGAATGACTGCAGGCCCTCGCCTATTGCCTCAGCAGCATCCGCAGCCTTCTTGCAGCCCTTTTTAACTGCTATTGCAGCACCTACTACATAGGCCCAGCATGCATTCTCAAAGCAGATGGGCTGTATCTTTTTCACAATATTGTAGGCATCAATACCCTTCTCATCGCAAATCTTCTTTGCTTCCTCTAAGGACGCAATGCCATATTTGTTCAATGTGGCATTTACTTTATCTATCCTTCTTTCATAACTTTCAAATAATGCCATGACTATTATCCCTCCCTCAATTATTCCTGACGCGGATCGATATACTTAACCGCATCATCGAACCGGCCGTATTTGCCTGTCGCCTTTTTAACTGCTTCATTAGCATCTGTGCCCTTCTTTATCATTTCCATCATCTTGCCCAGGTGCACAAATTCGTAACCGATAATCTCGTTGTTCTCATCGAGCCCGGTGCGTGTTATGTAGCCTTCAGCCAGTTCCAGGTATCTGGGCCCCTTTGCCAGTGTTCCATAGGTGGTACCAATCTGGCTCCTCAAGCCCTTGCCAAGATCCTCAAGGCCTGCGCCAATCGGTAATCCTCCCTCAGAAAATGCAGTCTGGGTTCTTCCATAGGCGATTTGCAGGAATAATTCCCTCATAGCCGTATTGATTGCATCGCAAACCAGGTCGGTATTCAAAGCCTCTAAAAGTGTCTTGCCGGGAAGAATTTCAGATGCCATAGCAGCTGAATGAGTCATACCTGAGCAACCTAATGTCTCGATCAATGCTTCCTGGATAATTCCTTCCTTTACGTTCAAAGTCAGCTTACATGCTCCCTGTTGAGGTGCACACCAGCCTATTCCATGGGTTAGACCGGATATATCCTTAACTTCCTTTGACTGGACCCATTTCCCTTCCTCAGGGATTGGCGCGGAACCGTGATTGGGCCCCTTTGCCACACACGTCATTCTCTCAACTTCATGTGAATAAATCATTCTTCTATGACCCCTTTCCTTTCCATATGCAAATAGTATGGTAAATAAAAATCGGCTATTTTTATACAAAGCATGGCAGCCGTATCAACCCTTATTTTACTATAATATTGACAAAAAGTATATGTGAATTTTTTATCATTCCATCATTATTTTCTTCAATTCCACCAGCGTCAGATGTTTTGAGCAAATGCCTATGCTGTCAATAACAGTAGAGTCGAATACTATCATCCTAAAGTATTCCAGCTTTTCTGCATCAATCATTCTTAGCATCTTATCAATAGCCTGTGTGTCCGAACTGTCTTTGGTAATGTAGTATCTTGCACCATAAAGAGGTAAGCTTTGCCTAAACTCATCCTGCTTCCATAGCTCATTTGGTATGTAGGCCAGCATCTCCTGCTTCTTGGTATTCTTTCTCTTAAGCAGGGAAGCGAAAAAGGACTCAGAATCGGAGGCAGACTCAAAACATCTGTATTCGAGATTCAGCCGGCGCACTGCCTCAAGAAACAGCTTAAAATAGGATTCACACTTTGAACCGGGCAGACTCATAAGAGATGTATCCAGGCCGATTACAAGGTCATCATTGCCGACAAGCTTTGTGATGGCCTCATAATGATTGGATATACTGCTATCCCTTGACCTTACGTGGTCGAGGGTCAATACAAAATTGGGTCTATCAATTGACGGAAGCGAGCTTACTTCTTGCACCTTGATTTTTCCATTCATACCTTCTTATCTCCTTAAGTATATAGACAAAGTATACCACCAGCGCGGAAATATGTACATCATCTGTATGTTTGCACCTGGCGATGTAGATTTAGCATGTTTGGTCGGAAAGTTAGAACATGGCACATTTCTAGGTATCCAGTGGCGGCATGACGAAAAAAGCTATATAATAGTGGTAATAAAGAACAGGGCTGAATAAAAGCATAACTAAATGACTTGTGAACGAAGCGAATTGACTATAAACAGGAAGGAATTTGAATATGATCAATATGCTACCTGAATTTCAATCCCCGTTTATTACTGATTTTGACCTGCATCTCTTTAACGAGGGCACACATCATAAAATATTCGAAAAGCTTGGCGCGCACCCGATTACACTGGATGGGAAAAGCGGAACACACTTTGCGGTATGGGCTCCATCGGCAGTAAGCGTCAGCGTAATATGCAATTACAACTACTGGAACGGCTCAAGTCATCCCATGAAGCCGGTGGAAAATTCAGGCGTCTGGGCGCTTTTTATTCCGGATATTGGCCCGGGAGAAATGTACAAATATGAAATCAGGACAAAGTCTAATGATTATCTGAAAAAGGCAGATCCCTATGCTTTTTACAGTGAGCTGCGTCCGGACACCGCTTCAATCGTTTGTGACCTGGATAGTGGTTATGAATGGCATGACTCAGAGTGGATGGAGAAAAGAGAGTCCGTGGATCCCTTTTGTAAACCAATCTCTATTTATGAAGTGCATCTTGGCTCCTGGGCACGGTCGGACGACGGCAGTAACCGCTTCCTTTCTTATAGAGAATATGCCGAAAGACTTGTTTCATATGCAGTTGACATGGGTTATACACACGTAGAGCTGCTCCCGGTTGCAGAGCACCCGCTGGATGATTCCTGGGGCTATCAGGTAACCGGTTACTACTCTGTAACCAGCCGATACGGTCGTCCGGAGGATTTCATGTATCTTGTGGACGAATGTCACCGCCGGGGCATAGGGGTCATAATGGATTGGGTCCCCGCCCATTTTCCAAAAGACATTCATGGGCTGGCACGGTTTGATGGTACGGCCCTTTATGAGCACCTGGATCCGCGCCAGGGTGAACATCCCGACTGGGGTACATTAATATTCAACTATAGCAGGAACGAAGTGAAGAATTTCCTCATTTCCAATGCGGTATTCTGGTTCGAAAGGTATCATATTGACGGTATACGGGTAGATGCGGTGGCCTCTATGCTTTATCTAGATTACGGCAGGGAAAAGGGAGAATGGATACCTAATAAATACGGGGGCAATCAGAACCTGGAGGCCGTAGATTTTTTAAAGCAGCTTAATGCTGCTGTGCACAAGTATTTTCCGGGAATTATGATGATTGCCGAGGAATCCACCTCATGGCCTATGGTTACAAAGCCTCCATATACCGGCGGTCTCGGCTTTACATACAAGTGGAATATGGGCTGGATGAACGATTATCTGCGGTACATAAGTCTGGATCCGATTTACCGCAAGTATCATCATAATTACATTACCTTCTCCATTATGTATGCTATGACTGAGAATTTCATCCTTGTCCTTTCGCATGATGAGGTTGTTCATGGAAAGTGCTCAATGATTGAAAAAATGCCGGGGGATTATTGGCAGAAGTTTGCAGGACTCCGTGTCGCCTACGGCTATATGTACGGTCACCCCGGAAAAAAACTCCTTTTCATGGGAAATGAATTCGGGCAGTTTATTGAGTGGAATTTTAAACAGGGGCTGGACTGGCATCTGCTGGGCTACGATATGCACAGGCAACTAAAGGATTACGTCCGGGATCTAAACAAACTATATACCTCTGAAAAAGCCTTTTACGAATTGGATACCGTCTATGATGGCTTTGAATGGCTGGATTGCAATGACAGTGACCACAGCGTTGTTTCGTTCGTACGTAAAACGGACAGGCTTGAGGACACTCTCTTGTTCGTTTGTAACTTCACCCCGGTAGTTTATAGTAACTATAAGATTGGAGTACAGTATGAAGCCTTCTATAAGGAGATTTTGAACAGTGACTCAGAAGCATACGGTGGCAGTAATGTTGGAAACATGGGTGGAGTATATGTGGAGCATACGGAGTATCATAATAGACCCTATACCCTTAAAATACAGGTACCTCCCCTGGCTATGTTAGTATTCAAACCGGAACAATATGCCGAAGCTAACTCTCGTAATTCTCTACAAGGTTAACTCCGGCACAATAAGTTCAGCTTCGAAATATTGTAACAGCCTAAGCGACGAGCACTACAAGCTTTAGCAGTGCTTTAATGCTTTAGCGGCGCTCAGGTCTTAAGCATCTTGGCTTACCAAGTACCTCAGCCATTATGATGCCATTTAGCAGGCTTTCACGGGAAATACTCATCTTTAGGTCTGAATCTACCGCTTCTCTACTAGGATTCACTTTCTGAGGACTATCCAATCTTATTTTTCTAATCTCATACAAGCTGTTACCCATCACTTTTACAGACCCTAATTCAGCCATAGTCGATATCCTTTCCATACTCCCTATTTCGTTTTCTTATCCTCGCTGGCGACAGGTTTATTTATCTGTGCAATAGAATCCCGCATCTTTGAATCAGAAATCAGGTTCTGCATATTGTAAAAATCCATCGCACCAAGGTTACCGTTGTTAAGAGCATTTGCCATCGCCCTTGGTATCTCTGCCTCCGATTCTACCACCTTTGCACGCATTTCCTGTACCAGGGCATGCATCTCCTGCTCCTTGGCCACTGCCATAGCGCGTCTTTCCTCTGCTCTGGCTTGTGCTATATTTTTATCTGCCTCTGCCTGCAGCGTTTGAAGCTGCGCGCCAATGTTCCTGCCCACATCAACATCTGCTATATCTATGGACAGTATTTCAAAGGCAGTCCCTGAGTCGAGGCCTTTGTTTAATACAGTCTGGGAAATGGAATCCGGGTTCTCAAGTACATCCTTGTGGGAAACTGAACTGCCAACCGTTGTAACAATACCTTCACCGACTCTGGCAATAATCGTAGATTCTCCGGCTCCACCAATCAGTCTATCGATGTTGGCTCTAACCGTCACCCTAGCCTTTACAAGAAGCTCTATCCCATCCTTTGCAACAGCTGAAATGTTCGGCGTTTCAATGACCTTGGGGTTTACGCTCATCTTTACCGCCTCGAGTACGTCCCTGCCAGCCAAATCTATAGCCGCAGCCCTTACAAACTGGAGATTCAGTTCCGCCCTAAATGCGGCAATAAGCGCATTCACCACTCTGTCAACATTTCCTCCTGCTAGCAGATGTGCCTCGAGCTGGTTTACATTTACATCGAGCCCGGCTTTAGTGGCTTTAATCAGCGGTAAGATGATTCTTGAGGGATTGACCCTGCGCAGTCTCATTCCGATCAGGGTAAAGATGCTAACACGGACCCCGGCGGCTGAAGCAGAAATCCAAAGCCCCACCGGAATAAAGTTAAAGAACAGGAACAAGACCAATATGACAGCTACAATAATAACTGAAATAACGAAAGCTTCCATAAAAAATTACTCCTTCCAACTAAATTTTTTCATTCTGAGTATTCCATCTTGTCACAACAAAATACGCTACTGTTCAGGCTTTTGTTTCACAACTATCTTGTTTCCCTGGATTTTAGTGATAACCACGGTAGAATTCTTCGGAATAAATTCGCTCGCTGAAACAACGTCCGTCTTCACTCCCTCGAAATCTGCTGTGCCTGAAGGTCTAAGAGCACTAGTCGCAATGCCTTCACTCCCGATTTGGTAATCAAGACCGGCTCCGGCAGAGAACCTTATATCGTCCTGAACAGCTTCCTCCAAGACCAGATGCTTTGATAAGCGGCTTTTGGATGCAAAGCGCAGAACAAAAAACAATGCTGCTCCAAGGACTACAAGGATAATTAGGATTAGAATCAGTGCCTGAAGTGGAGTGTCTGCAAAAATAATCACTCCGGCTGCAATAAGTATAATCCCTACAATACCCGGAATACCAAATCCAGGTAGGTTCATCTCTACAATCACAAAAACAATGCCTGTGATGATGCAAAGAAGCGCTATCCAATTGTAACCTGCAAATAATGATAGTATATTCATTTCTCAGTCGAACAGACGCTCGACACTCACCTCCCCTTCACTTAATATTTGCTGACTCTGCTTCTATTATATATGTCACATGTGTAGATTGAAATGCTTTTACTTCAAATGGTAAAAATTTACGCAGTCACTCTATTAATACGCTGCCTTTTTCCATTAAGTCTGAAATTGCGTTCACTTTTATCATCTCATTGGAAAGAGTAAATAGATTGTTGTCTATATAGATAATCCTTTGCACATTCTTATCACTGTTATACCAACTATTTCCCGCCTTCAAACACTCTTCCTCGGTAAGATGAGTTATCCTACCCCTCTGCTTAAAGCCATTTTCCAGATCCAGATGATAAACAAGGGCCCCCTGGAAGGTGAACTGACCGTATTGAAGCGAGTCCTGCTTTGCCTTTACAGAGCTATCCTTAATCTCCATCAGCGTCACAGGAAAGGCCAATAGGTTTTTCTCCCTTGAGAAAAGTAACGCCTTATGATTACTAAGTAGCTCCGAATCAGTGCCCCTATCTCCAATAATTTCAGAGAACTTCTGAATTGGATTGCTCACATCCGATACATCAAACAAGGCTACCTTCATACCCAAATAATAGGCTTGCCCCTTGATTTCAATGGTATCCTTTCCGAAGCCTATAAGATGATTTTCATCATATGGGTGCAGATAATCACTGTATCCCGGAATCTTCAAGGCTCCCAGAACAGTTGGCTTTTTAGGATTCTTCAAATCAATCACAAACAGAGGATCCACTGTTTTGAAGGTCACTACATATGCTCTATCCCCCATAAATCGAACTGAGTAAATCGTCTCGCCCGGCGCCATATCTTCTATCCGCCCGGTAATGGAAAGCATGCTATCCAAAACGTATAGACAATTCTTTGATATTCTATCATCAGTCGACCATATGTTGCCTTTGGTAGTAGCAATACGGAAGTAATCTTTGTTCTCATCCATGGAAAACTGGTTCAAAATTCTTCCCGGGACCTCTCCTCTGCAAAGATAGGTCAGCTTGGCATCCTTCATTGCAAACTTATATATCTGCGTGGCCTCCTGGCGGACAGCTTTGTCTGATGTCAACCCCACCAGCGGGCTGGAATAGCCACTTACAGCCGTATACAGATTCTCGGTAGAAGCGTAAACGTTATTCCCCGCACCCAGGTAGGATGAAACGTCGGCAGGCTCATTTCCGCTTACATCAATTCCGGCGACGATCATATAATTATTGCATCTGGCCGAAGGGAAGTATCGGATAGACCTATAGTCTATATTGACATAATCATCCTTTAGTGCCGTATCACGATAGGATGGGGTAATATTCATCTCCTTGTTCTTAACATGGTAATAATCCAGCCGGTCATTGGAAATTAGATAAAGTGCCGAATCTACCTTTCTGGATGAAACATAGCCTCCCTCAAGCTCCAGCTCACGAAGTAGCTTCAGGCTTTTCCTGTCGGACATATCATAGATTAGGACCTTAACACTGTCACGAGAATATGTAGGTGCCCGATATATTTCCCTTTGAACTCCATCGTCCATTATCCTAATTGGGAAAGCCGCAGCGGAGGAACCTATTACAATGAGCCTTTCATCATGCAGGTACAGCTCACGAGGTCTAAGGTTATCCTGCGTAAACTCCAGAGTGCTGACAACCTTCATGTCTTCGGGTACATCCACCTTCGTGATAACAACTCTCTCCCTATTGACATGATAAATGTATTGACCATCTGTCTTTACAATATCCCCCTCATCAACGCCCTGCACCTGAACATTAGTAGTCGAATAATCAGTGCCTTCAGGGCTGTCTGCCGGTGCGGGCGCCTTCGACTTCACATCAGCAGCACTATCTGAATCCACTTCCCCTGGGGAGGGCGACATGCTCATTTCCGGTTCTACTGCTATTGCAATATCATTCATGTCAATGCCATTTTCAATACCGATCACCCGACTATCCTCACCCCAGCCTCTATCAAGTCCTTCCTCAAGGAGGCTAAGCAGCTTCTCATAGGAGTCCACGGTGGGAAGAAAGCTCAGCTTTGCAATCCATTCGTTTATAAGCTCTCTGTCCTTTTCCCTGTCAAAAACATCATTCTCATCGCTAATAATAATCAGGCCTCTTTCATAAAAAGCCTTTTTACCCACAATATCCACAAAAGTATCCAGCGGGACGAAGGTCCTGCCCTTGTAAGACACTACAGCTGCTCCCAGTGCGTGTTTTTTATTGCCTGCCATCATGCTGTCACTACCCTGGGTGAACTTATAACTTTTGCCCTCAAGAACAATCGTGGCGGTTAGAGTCTTTTGATCCCACTTAACAGTGCCTCCGAGACCCTCTGCAATAAAACGCACAGGCACCATCGCCACATTATCAATAATTACTGGAGTGACATCTATATTGGTGGGGTCTATCTGCGTTTGAACACATTCTACATAGGCCAGGGGACTGCCGATATATAAAATTATGCTTTCGCTGAGCTTGTCGTATGAACTGTCCATCTCCTTAGTGCTATTACTGTCACCAATTCCTGTGTTGTCGAGCTTACTACTGTTCAGGAAAGTGTTTGACACCGTGTCTTGAGCATATGCCAGTTCATCTTCAGATAATGCCTTAAAAGGAACAATCAAGAACATGAATAGCATAACAGCAATAACAGCTATGGCCATTATTTTCTTCCTCATACGCCCTTCCTCCTTCATATACCTTCTTGCTTTACTTATGCACTTGCCATATCTTAGTCCATCATCATACCTTGTTTTTTGATTTGCCCAGAGTATAGGCAAAGAATCCCGCAGCAAGGCAACCCAAGGCCCCAATAACTCCTATTACCCATAGGAAAGTCCTGCTGCCTCCTTTTGAAGCTTGCATCGGTGTCATCGAATCGTTGCCCGAAGCATCATTAGCAACAGGCATCGAACTAATCCCAGTACCAGGTCTTACGGCCTTGTTTGCAGCTGCTTCAACTTCTCTGCCCGATACATCATTCGTGCCGGTTTCCTCGGTAGTATTTGATTGGGCTGTGCTTCCTGCTTTTTCAGTTTCAGCTGTATCTTTATCCCCATCAGTGCCGCGGCTTCCTTCCTCACTCGTACCGGCAGCCTCAAGAGCTCCATGCTTCTTATCTGTCCCCTCGGTAGCTTCAGCCATTCCATCGGCTCCACCACCTTCAACTGCTTCCGCCGCTTCTGCTGCTT
>JAAYBT010000077.1 GCA_012730015.1 Clostridiaceae bacterium | reverse complement strand
CTCATTGAACTATAATAATTAATTCAGGAGTTGACTTTATGGGAGAGACGATTTACGGCTTGAGAAGAACGCATAGATGTACGGAGCTAACCAGCGCAGATGTTGGTAAAAAGGTAACCGTTATGGGCTGGGCTCACAAGCGCAGAAACCTGGGCAGCCTCTTATTTGTGGATTTGAGAGACAGGACAGGCTTACTTCAAATTGTATTCAACAGTGATACTGATGAGCAGATATTCGAGAAGGCTGAGGCAATACGCAATGAGTTTGTTCTTGCTGTTGTGGGAGAGGTGGTAAGGAGAGCACCTGAAGCGATTAATCCTAACATGAAGACGGGAGAGATTGAAATTGCGGCCTCTGAGCTGAGAATTCTCAGTGCTTCAGAAACACCGCCCATACAGATTGAAGAGGATTCGGGTGTTAATGAGGCTATGCGACTAAAGTACAGGTACCTGGATCTGAGAAGGCCCGATATGCAGGAGGGGCTGCTGCTGCGTCACAGGGTAGCAAAGATCGCAAGGGATTACTTTGACGCCGAGGGCTTCATAGAGATTGAGACGCCCATGCTCATCAAGAGCTCCCCGGAAGGTGCAAGAGACTATTTGGTGCCCAGCAGGGTTCACCCGGGCAAGTTTTTTGCCCTGCCTCAGTCGCCCCAGTTATTTAAGCAGCTTCTGATGGTCTCAGGCTTTGATCGCTATATCCAGATAACCAAGTGCTTCCGGGATGAAGATCTCAGGGCTGACAGACAGCCTGAATTCACTCAGATCGACCTGGAAATGTCTTTTGTTGAAGTGGACGACGTCTTAGCGGTTAATGAAGGGTTTATCAAAAAGGCCTTCAAGGAAGCGCTGGGCATCGAAGTACCCACTCCAATCCTGCGCATGACCTATCAGGAGGCTATGGACAGGTTTGGCTCGGATAAGCCTGATATTAGGTTTGGAATGGAACTGGTGAATGTCTCTGATATGGTTGCCAATTGCGGCTTTAAGGTGTTCACTGATGCTATCGGTAATGGCGGAAGTGTGCGTGCCATTAATGCAAAGGGCTGCGGAGCTTTTAGCAGGAAGGAAATAGATGGCCTCGTTGAGTTTGTAAAAACCTACAGAGCCAAAGGCATGGCTTGGATTGCAGTAGGAGAGGGTGAAATCAGATCCTCTATTACCAAGTTCTTCAGCGAGGAAGAAATGAAGTCCTTGCTGGATCGCACCGATGCGAAGCCCGGCGATTTGATATGCTTTGTTGCAGATAGTAATCAAGTGGTATATGATGCTCTTGGGGCGCTTAGGGTTGAGATTGCCAGAAGACTTGATATATTGGATAAAAATGAGTTCAAGTTCCTTTGGGTTACCGAATTCCCGCTGCTGGAGTATGATGAGGAGGAAAAACGCTGGGTGGCCAAGCACCATCCCTTCACTTCTCCGATGGACGAGGATTTAGAGTATTTGGAGAGCGACCCGGGCAGAGTGCGTGCTAAGGCTTATGATATTGTGCTAAACGGTACCGAGCTTGGCGGCGGCAGCATTAGAATTCATATGCAGGAGCTGCAGTCCAAGATGTTCAGGCTGCTTGGTTTTTCCCAGGAGGAGGCTTATGCAAAGTTCGGCTATCTGCTGGATGCTTTCAGGTTTGGTGTGCCGCCCCATGGCGGCATGGCTTACGGGCTGGATAGGATGATTATGCTAATGGCCGGCAAGAGCAGCATTAGGGATGTTATTGCCTTCCCGAAGGTACAGAATGCTTCCGACCTGATGACCAATGCTCCGGATCTTGTTGATGAGAAGCAGTTGGCTGAGCTGCATATAGACATTAGTCAATAGATGTTATGAGGAGGGACAGGTTACGGGAAATAAGAATGTTACGCAAATAGATAGCATTGAGGACAAAAAGCAAAAAAACGAGGTTCTTGACTGGATTGTACATATAGTTATTGCAGTTATTGTTGGAGTATTAATAGTAACCTTCGTGGGTCAGAGGACTATTGTGTATGATATATCAATGGAGCCAACGCTTGTGGAGGGCGACAATCTGCTCGTAGAGAAGCTGGGGCACAGGTTTGGTTTGCTTAATAGGGGAGATATAATTATTATTAAGCTGCCTGAAAGTGATAAACCGTTGATTAAGCGGCTTATTGCGCTGGAGGGCGATCGGGTTGAGGTGAAGGACGGCAAGGTATATGTAAACGATGAGCTTTCATTGATTGGGCTTGAAACTGAGCCTTTTACCCCATCGGGAAACGACCCTGCCTATACCGATTTGACGGTGCCGGAAGGCTCTATCTATGTTCTTGGGGATAATAGAGAGCGCAGTGCTGACAGCACTGAGTTTGGTCCTGTAAATAAGGATTGCGTAAGGGGGAGGGCTGTTTTCAGGTTTTATCCCTTTAGTAAGTTTGGCACGCTGCATTAAGAACAAGGATGAATTTTCAAGTAACATCAGGACTATTTCTTATTTTTTCGTATTATGTTAATATGATATGAATCTGCCTTTTAAGTATCAGGGTTTATTCTTGTTGGTGCTTTTTATGTATGCATTCGTGTAGATAATCAAGGGTCAATTAGTAATAGGCTAGTTGAAAAATTTTTGAGGTATCGGTGCTTGTTATATGAGAGAACTTTTCCACATGGGTCTGGATGTAGGCTCAACAACTGTAAAGCTTGTCTTACTGGACAAGAATGATAAAATTCAATACAGCAAGTATCAAAGACATTTTTCTGATATTAGAAAAACAATTTTCGATTTAGTTGATGAAACCTGTGCAAGGTTTGAACAGGATGATCTTACGGTCACGCTGACAGGCTCGGGGGGCATTTCTGTTGCCCAATGGCTTGGATTGGACTTCGAACAGGAGGTTATCGCGGCAACCGGTGCCATACAAAGTCAGATTCCGCAAACGGATGTGGCTATCGAGCTGGGCGGCGAGGATGCAAAGATCACCTTTTTTGCCGATGGCATAGAGCAGAGAATGAATGGTACCTGTGCCGGCGGGACCGGCGCCTTTATAGATCAGATGGCTTCTCTTCTGCAAACAGATGCTGCCGGTCTTGACAAGCTTGCGCAGGGATATAAGGTGATATACCCCATTGCTGCAAGATGCGGTGTCTTTGCGAAGACTGACATACAGCCGCTTCTGAACGAAGGCGCGGCCAAGGCTGATATCGCAGCCTCTGTTTTTCAGTCTGTAGTAAACCAGACCATCAGTGGCTTGGCTTGTGGACGACCAATAAAGGGAAATGTAGCATTTCTAGGCGGCCCTTTATATTTTCTACCGGAGCTTAGAAAGAGATTTATAGAAACCTTGGATTTGAGTGCTGATCAGGTAGTTTTCCCCGATCAGTCGCAGCTTTTTGTTGCTGCCGGTGCGGCTTTGGCTTCAAAGAGCAGGCAGGTAATGAGCTTTAAGTCCTTGCGGGAAAGACTTCCCTCGATTAACAGCGTTACTGTGCATGAGGTTGAGAGGCTTAGTCCCCTTTTCAGGGATGAGATAGAGCTTGGGGATTTTAAACGCAGACATTCCAGGCATAAGGTTGAAAGGAAGGAGCTTTCAACTCACCGGGGGCCATCTTATCTGGGAATTGATGCAGGCTCAACTACTACAAAGCTTGCGCTGACGGACTCTGATGGCAGGCTGCTCTATAGCTATTATGGCAGCAACAGAGGCAGCCCGCTCAAATCAGTAATCAGGGAGCTAAAGAAGCTCTACAGCCTCATGCCTGAGGATGCCTATATCGCTAACTCTACCGTTACCGGATATGGAGAAGGCCTTATAAAGGCGGCTTTGCACGTTGATGTGGGCGAGATTGAGACGATTGCGCATTACAAGGCAGCAGAGCACTTCCTGCCAGGCGTTGAGTTCATACTCGACATTGGCGGACAGGACATGAAGTGTATGCAGGTCAAGGATAATGTTATTAATAATATAATGCTCAACGAGGCCTGTTCTTCAGGCTGCGGATCCTTTATCGAGACATTTGCAGGCTCGCTGAACATGGGGGTAGAGGACTTCGCAAAGGAGGCGCTGCTGGCGCAAAAGCCTGTTGATCTTGGGTCACGATGCACCGTGTTTATTAATTCGCGTGTAAAGCAGGCTCAGAAGGAAGGAGCATCTGTCGGCGACATATCCGCCGGGCTATCTTATTCTGTCATTAAAAATGCTTTGACGAAGGTCATAAAAATTAGAGATCCTAAAGCTCTGGGGAAGAAGATTATCGTTCAGGGCGGAACCTTTTACAATGCTGCTGTTTTGCGAAGTTTTGAGCTCATTTCAGGAAGAGAGGCTATCAGGCCCGATATTGCTGGCATCATGGGAGCATATGGTGCTGCGCTTATTTCCTGTGAACGATCTGAAGCGGGGCAAAAAAGCGGTATTATGGCAGCTGCCGATCTGGAGGGCTTTCAGACGGAGATTTCAATGAAACGCTGCAACAAATGCAGTAATAATTGCCTGCTGACTATTAACAACTTTATCGACGGAAGGATGTTTGTAACCGGCAACAGATGCGAGCGGGGAGCCGGCCGGGAGCTAAGAAAGGATACTGTCCCCAATCTTTATGATTTTAAATATAGGATGCTCGCCTCGTATAAACCCCTGGATAATGAAGCTGCAACCAGAGGAACGATTGGAATTCCAAGGGTTTTGAATATATATGAAAACTATCCCTTCTGGCATACCCTCTTTACTGAACTGAAATTTGGAGTGGTCTTGTCGCCCCGATCTTCTAAAAAGGTATACGATATGGGTATTGAGACAATGCCCTCCGAATCGGTATGCTATCCCGCGAAGCTGGTACACGGGCATATTATGTGCCTGGTCAGGAGCGGCGTTAAGAACATATTTTACCCATGCATACCCTACGAGATTAAGGAAGACGAACAAGCTAATAATTGCTTCAACTGTCCGATTGTCACCTCCTATTCTGAGGTTATCCGTACGAATATGGATGTGCTCAAGGAGCAGGGCATTAATTTCATGAACCCCTTTCTTCCCTACTACGACAAGAAACGACTGGGCGAAAGGCTGTTTGAGGAGCTGGAGCAATTTGGCGTGGGCAGGAAGGAAGTTAAGGCTGCTGTCGATAAGGCCTGGCAGGAGGATGAGCGGTTTAAAGCCCTTATAAGAAAAAAGGGAGAGGAAGTTGTTGCTCAGCTGGAAAGAAACGGCGGCAAAGGAATTGTACTGGCCGGGAGGCCTTACCATATCGATCCGGAAATAAATCACGGTATTCCAAATCTGATTTCAGAGTTTGGTATGGCAGTACTTACGGAGGACTCCGTAGCCCATCTTAGCAAGGCCGCTAGGCCGCTTCGCATTGTGGATCAGTGGATGTACCACACAAGGCTTTATTCGGCCGCTAGCTTCGTTGCAGATAATGATAATCTGGAGCTGGTCCAGCTTAACTCCTTTGGCTGTGGCTTGGATGCGGTTACGACCGATCAGGTTCAGGAAATACTACATGAGGCCGGGAAAATATACACTGTTTTGAAGATAGATGAGATCTCTAACCTTGGTGCTGCAAGGATCCGACTTCGTTCACTGAAGGCTGCGATAGAGGAGAGAGATAGGAGCGGTTATCATTTCGACAAGAGGCAGTACAGCTATAAGAAAACTGTTTTTACTGAGGAAATGAGATTAGGGCACACTATTTTGGCTCCGCAGATGTCTCCTATCCACTTCCAGTTTCTTGAGACGGCCTTTAAAGAGGCAGGCTATAATTTGGAGATCTTGCCCTCTGTCGACAGGGAGGCTGTGGACGAGGGACTTAAGCATGTGAACAATGATGCCTGTTATCCATCCATTTTGGTGACTGGACAGCTGATAGAGGCGTTGAAGTCGGGACGATATGATCCTGACAATACTTCACTGATTATCACACAGACAGGCGGTGGCTGCAGGGCTACAAACTACATTGGCTTTATAAGAAAGGCTCTAGTAGATTCAGGCTTTGAACAGGTGCCCGTTATTTCGCTGAATGCCCTTGGGCTTGAGAGTAATCCGGGCTTTAAGATAACAGCGGGTCTTGCTAATAAGGCGCTTATTGCTTTAGTATATGGCGATTTGCTGATGCGGGTTCTCTACAGGGTCAGGCCCTACGAGAAGATCAAGGGCTCGGCAAATATGCTTTATGACAGCTGGGTAGAGCGTTGCAAGGAGTCTGTGCGGAGTGGTAAGCACAAAGAGTTCAGGCGGAATATCAGGCAAATTGTCCGGGAGTTTGATAATCTTGAGATCGTTGACACCTGTAAGCCAAGGGTGGGACTGGTTGGAGAAATTTTAGTAAAATTTCATCCCACTGCCAATAATGATGTTGTGGATGTGGTAGAAAGAGAGGGTGCTGAGGCTGTGATGCCTGATTTGACGGACTTCTTCCTCTATTGTGCATATGGACCGAATTTTAGTCACAGATATCTGTCGGCCTCTCTTACCAGCAAAATAATCGGCAATTTGGTCATCAAAGGGATTGAGCTATACAGAGAGCACATGAGGAAGGTTTTGACTGCCAGTAAACGGTTTGAAGCGCCGTCCACTATTTACGAGCTGGCCAGGAAGGCTTCAAAGCTATTATCGCTGGGTAATTGCACCGGAGAGGGATGGTTTCTGACGGCGGAAATGATTGAGCTGATTGAAGAGGGAGCGGCTAACATTATATGCATGCAGCCCTTCGCGTGTCTGCCCAATCATGTAACCGGCAAGGGGATGATAAAGGCCCTGAAGAAGGAGTACCCCGAGGCTAATATTGTACCTGTGGATTATGATCCTGGCGCCAGTGAGGTGAATCAGCTTAACAGGATAAAGCTTATGATGGCTGCTGCTTTCAAGAATATGTAGGAGAAAGAATCGGGAAAAGTTCTGAACTTGTCATAATAGAACCGGCTCATCGAATATGATTTTATATAAGATCCTTTATATGATACTTCGATTTTTTAGTTTGTTCGATGAGCCGGGGGAAACATGGATAATAAGCATAAGCAAAAGGTTTATAATGAACAGGGCAGTAAAATTTCAAACATTATTCTAACTCTATTACTTTCCATACTTGCCACCATGATAGGAGTGCAGTTTGGAGATCTTTGGTACAAGCTCAATTTTAATCTAGTTGAAAAGGTTGATTCAGAGAGCTTCAAAAATACTATAAATGTTTCACTACCGATTATAGAGACGATTTATAATAGCGGAAAGTCAAGCGTTTCATTGTCAGGGGAAATAAGGGAAATCTTCGTTAGGACCTTTGGCTTCGACCTGAATTTACCTGCTACAATACTCAACGTGCAATCACCCGTTTTTATGAGCTATTACAATGGGCAGTACAACAGTGAGAATGGCATTGGGGGCATAGGGACTGCGTGGGCAGGCACTCCGGGCAGCGACGAAAAAGGCGATATAGATGTCACCGGTGCCGACCCAAAGGGGGAGGGCTTGAACAGTGGGGATGGGGACAGGCAGGAAGCGGGAAATGGTGCAAATGGTCAGGGCTCGGATGAGAGTGGAGGCCAGGGTACAGGCGACGGTACTGGCGGTGGAGGCCAAAGCGACAAAGATGGAGAAGGTGGTATTCAGGGAAAGGACGGCAAAGGGAGCGACACCCCGGAGAATGGCGATGAAAAAAGCGGTAAACAGGGTGATGAGACTGGTGGTAAAGAGGGCAAGGGTGAGTATTCCGACGATGGGCAGCCTAAAGCCCAGGACAAAGACCAGGTGACCGACCCGCAGCCGGTCAGCAGCATTGTCTATGAGGAAGAGGATGAAAATGAGGAGGATAGCGATTTAGTGGCTTCGGATGAGATTCTTATTCGAAACTTTACCAAGCACCCGATTGATATCAATGAGCTGCTGAAAAAGCCTCTGAATATAGAATTTGCAAAAAAAGGCCCGAAGGTATTGATTTATCACACTCACACCAGTGAAAGCTATGTCCTGAAGGAGTCGGATTTAGGGAAGAAGGATGTGACCAGCTTTAATTCCAACCCAAAGTATAACGTCGTGAGAGTCGGAGAGGAGCTGGCACGAAATCTGAAGAAATACGGCATCGAAACACTTCACAACGGAACTATTCATGATAAGAGCCGACCTGCGGCATATAGCTTATCCATCGACACATTGAAAAGCTATAGAGAAAGCTATCCATCCATTAAGGTCTTCATCGATCTGCACAGGGATGCGGTCGGAAATGAGAAGCCAAAGCTTAGGATGGTTAAAAAGATTAATGGAAAGAATGCGGCACAGATTATGTTTGTGGTGGGCGCAGACGGGACGCTGCCCCATCCCCAATGGAAGGAAAACCTGAAATTTGTACTGAAGCTTCAGAAGAAGCTGAATGAAAAGTATCCAGGCCTGGCAAGGCCGGTGTGGATTGTTGCTAAGCGTTATAACCAGCAGATTTCAAATCAATCGATTTTGATAGAGGTGGGTGGGGACGGTAACCTTTTGAGTGAATGCCTGGAGAGTACCAAATATCTTGCTGAGGTACTAGATGAGGTGTTGTTGGAGGAATAACCTTTTCTTTTGAAGCTGCTTATTATTTCATGGACATGAGGTAATAATAAATAAGTGCATGCAGTCGAAATTCCGGGAGGATTACACTAGCCTTATGTCAAGCAGAGTTGAGAGGTTCCGTCAAAGAAGAATTACACGAAAAAGAACGTTAGCAGCAATATTGCTCTTCTTTATTCTTCTATTTATCGGTATTTTGACAACGGACTATGGTGTGAACAATCTTATTGATGATGATAGGAATGCGGCTATAGTTGCTGTTAATAACAATGATGATAGTGTCGAAATAATGCTGATGAACCGCAGGATTATTCTGAATAAGCAGTATATTAACCGCGATCTTAAGTATCTCAGGGATAAGCTAAATGAGATTTTCCAGTGACAAGCCGAACGAGATTTTTTAAGGAGGCAGGTTTGGACTTTACCTCCATATATGCTATACTTGTGGCAGGAAGTAAGAAGTAAGGCGAAGCTAGGAGAGTACAATATGAAATAGGATGTCAAGCTGACATCCAAGGGGCAGATAACCTTACCCAAATTCTTTAAGGATATTTTTGATGCAAGAATAAGAGTTGAGCCTGTTTCGTCGGATATTGTCATCGCATCTCTTGAACTGATAAGCAGAAAACATATTACACCAATTGATTCACTTCTTTATTTTATTTGAAGCTGATGTTATAATTGTACTGCATTTATTGAATAAATTTATGTAACAATATACAAAGGGACAAGGGGAAAAGTTAATGCAAGGCAACAGACAGGATTATATTAGAAATTTTTGTATAATAGCACATATAGATCATGGTAAGTCAACCTTGGCTGACCGAATGATACAAATGACAGGTGTCCTTACACAAAGGGAAATGCAGGAGCAGGTTCTCGACAATATGGATATTGAGCGTGAGCGCGGGATAACTATCAAGGCTCAGGCTGTCAGAATGGTATATCGGGCTCAGGACGGGCACGAATACATATTGAATCTCATCGATACCCCCGGCCATGTGGACTTTAATTATGAGGTTTCCAGAAGCATAGCAGCCTGTGAGGGCGCCGTGCTTGTGGTGGATGCAGCACAGGGTATTGAAGCGCAAACACTTGCCAACCTTTATCTTGCGCTTGATCACAATCTTGAAATCATACCTGTTATCAATAAGATCGATCTGCCAAGCGCTCAGCCTGAGCATGTTAAGAAGGAGATCGAGGATGTAATCGGTTTAGATTGCTCGCAAGCTCCTGAGATTTCAGCCAAGAACGGCTTGAATATCGAAGCGGTGCTTGAGCAAATTGTTAGGGCAATTCCGGCACCAAAGGGGGATGAAGATGCCCCACTGAAGGCCTTGATATTTGATTCCTTCTATGATAGCTACAAGGGTGTCATCGTACACATCAGGGTGATGGAGGGTTCGGTTAAGCCCGGGGATACTATCCGGATGATGTACACGAAAAAAGAATTTTTGGTAAATGAGACAGGATACTTCAGGCCCGGTCAATACACACCGGCCACTGAGCTGCTTGCCGGAGAGGTGGGCTATATTTCGGCTAGCATAAAAAATGTAAGGGATACAAGGGTAGGCGATACGGTTACTCTTGCGGACAGGCCTGCGGCAGAGCCCCTTGCCGGTTATAAAAAGGTCTTGTCCATGGTGTTCTGCGGCATTTATCCTGCAGACGGAGCCAGATATGACGATCTTAGGGATGCGCTGGAAAGACTGCAGCTTAATGATGCTTCCCTTACCTTTGAGCCGGAGACCTCCAACGCTCTTGGCTTCGGCTTTAGATGCGGATTTCTCGGACTCTTGCACATGGAAATTATTCAGGAAAGGCTTGAGAGAGAGTATGATTTGGATCTGGTCACGACCGCTCCGAGTGTCATTTACAGGATTAAGCTTACGGACGGGAAGGTTATAGAGATAGACAATCCGACAAACATGCCTCCCGTTACATCTATTGATGAGATGGAGGAGCCCATGGTTAAGGCGACCATAATGACTCCCATCGAATATGTTGGAAGTATTATGGAGCTATCTCAGGAAAGGCGTGGCACATACAGGGATATGTCCTACCTGGATGAATCCAGAGTAATACTGACCTATGAGCTGCCGCTGAACGAGATTATTTACGACTTTTTTGATGCGCTGAAATCGAGAACAAAGGGATTTGCATCCTTTGACTATGAATTGATGGGCTATGTGGAGTCCGACCTTGTGAAGCTTGACATTCTGCTCAATGGAGAAATCGTGGATGCGCTTTCATTTATTGTCCACTCTGAAAAGGCCTATGCAAGAGGAAGGCGAATTGCCGAAAAGCTGAAGGATGCCATACCGCGCCAGCAGTTTGAGATCCCGATACAGGCCTGTATTGGAGGCAAAATCATTGCCAGGGAAACTGTCAGGGCATATAGGAAGGACGTTTTGGCCAAATGCTACGGCGGCGATATTTCTAGAAAGAAGAAGCTGCTGGAGAAGCAGAAGGAAGGTAAGAAGCGCATGCGGCAGGTCGGTTCGGTAGAAGTGCCGCAGGAGGCCTTCATGAGCGTGTTGAAGCTGGATTAAGCCTCAGAAATAGGGTGTTCTTTTGGATAAGAGTATAGGGCTATATTTTCATGTACCCTTCTGTAAATCAAAATGCTACTATTGTGATTTCAATTCATATTCCGGCATGGATTACCTTGCCGGCTCTTATTTTGATGCCCTTTATTCTGAATTGGATAGAAGGCTTGATACTATTGAAGACCGCCCCGTGAGGTCCATTTTCATTGGCGGAGGAACTCCTTCACTGGTGGAGCCCAAATATATCACTCGGCTGCTGGAGCTTTGCTCGAAGCATTTACAGTTGGACGGTGAAGCCGAGATCAGCATGGAGAGCAACCCGGGGACGCTTAACTTTGAGAATTTGAAGGCATATAAACAAGCCGGGGTCAACCGGCTGAGTATTGGACTTCAGGCCTGGCAGGACAGGCTGCTTAAGGAGCTTGGAAGAATCCACGACAGGGATCAGTTTGTCAAAAATATCGAGGCCGCCTGCAAGGCTGGGTTTAGTAATATTAACGCCGACTTGATTTTCGGATTGCCCGGGCAAAGCTTCGAAGACTGGAAGGAAACACTGGAGGCAGTGACAAGCCTGAAACATGGGGACGGTTCACCTGTCTTAAAGCATCTGTCCTGCTATGATTTGAAAATAGAGGAGGGGACGGTTCTTGGCGACAGACTCAAGGCCGGCACCTTGACAGCTGCGGAGGATGAGCTGGACAGAAGAATGTATCAATATACCATTGAGATGCTTTCGGATAAGGGCTTTCATCAATATGAAATATCCAACTTCGCCAGACCCGGCTACGAGTGCAGGCACAACCTTGTTTACTGGAAGGCTCAGGAATATGCAGGCTTTGGAGCAGGTTCCCATTCCTACTTGGACGGATATCGATTTAGCAATGT